>JAOTSA010000133.1 GCA_030247515.1 Sulfurimonas sp.
AAATTCCATCATAATCAAGAGGTATATCTTTTGTTTTACTTACTTCTATTGCATTATAATTATCATAAAAAGGGTATTCATTTGAAGCATAATTTTTGTAAAGCGTGAATTCTTCGTGGCGTTTTTCAATATCTAAATTCGTAAACCAGTGAATATTGCGAAATTTTACCAGACCAGTTTTTTCATCATAAACACCTTTTGCAAAATCATCGGTTGAGTGGTTTGTTCTAAAATAAGCATTACCACCTAGAAAACCGTACCCAAGCCACAATTTGTTCTCTTTAATGTATTTAAAAATTTCTTTATATGTCAAAGCATTTAAACTACCAACAATGATAAACTTTTTGTCATACTCTACAAGTTGAGCAACATACTCCCTAAACAGTGAAAATGGCGGATTTGTCACGACTATGTCGGCTTGCTTTAAAAGCTCTATGCTCTCTTGACTTCTAAAGTCACCGTCGCCTTTAAGCTCATAAACGCCTATCTCTTCGGGATTTGGTACTTTGTCGCCGTTTTTATCGCCGCTATACTCTAGCCATATCGCTTTATCGGATTGGTTGTCGCTAAACAAATCTCTGCTTTGGTTTTTGTAGCAAGTAGTGATGAGTTTTTTGAGTCCCAGTTTTTCAAAGTTGTAAGAAAAATAGTGAAAAAAGTTGCTAACTCTAGGGTCATCGCAGTTACAGTAAACAACTTTATCTTTGAAATGCTCCTTATAGTGCTTAAGCTCCCGTTCTATATCTTCCAATTGAGTATAAAATTCATCATTTTTACCTTTTTTTGCACTATGTAGATTTTTATTTAAAACTTTTTTTTCAGTTTGTTGCATTGGTATATTTCCACACTTTTGATTATTTTTGTTTAATAATTCAACATTGTATAATATATAGGTTGAATATAACATCCAATAAATAGATATTTGTGGAATATAGCAACTGTTGTTTTGTAAAGTCTCAAAAAGTAACCTACCTCGAAAAAGTAGGTGTAATATGACTCAAAGAGATATAGCTGGGTATTTAAATATTGATAGAACAACAATTTACAATTGGAAAAAGAATAAACCAAACCTCTACAAAACCATAATGCTCGGTCTTATGGTGGATGAGATTATTGAAAAAAATGAGAAGAGTTTACTTGAGCTAAAAGAGCTTAAAGAGAGTTTTAATCCAAAAAAACAATAGACTTCTTGCATAACCTAGATCCTGAATCAAGTTCAGGATGACGAAAGCTCATAAATATCGTCATTCCAAACTTGATTTGGAATCTAATTTTTAAGTTATGCAAGAAATCTAATAAAGTAGAGATTTTAAAATCAGTATGCTGTGTTTTGGTTTTATGTCAAACCGTTGAATCTGGATTTATAAAGCCAAATAGTTCTAAATTTAGTTATTAACATTGCTTTGCTATTATTATAAAAAATTAAAGAGAAGTTATGAACAAAGTAGAAACTATTTACCTAAAAGATTATAAAGCACCGCTCTTTACTATCAAAACTTGCGATTTGGTTTTTGAGCTTTTTGAGGAGCATACGCAGGTTACTAGTCTTTTAAACATCGTAAAGATGGATAAAGGTGCAAAGGATTTGGTGCTTGATAGTGTTGAGCTTGAGCTTTTGGAGATATACTTAAATGACAAAAAACTTGATGCAAGCAGTTATGTCATAGAAGATGCGCATTTGAGGGTTTTGGATGTTCCTGAGGTGTTTAAGCTTATCATTATCAACAAAATCTATCCGCATCTCAACAGTGAACTTGAGGGGCTTTACAAATCTGGAGTTATCTTTTGTACGCAAAATGAGCCTGAGGGTTTTAGACGCATCACTCCATATATAGACCGTCCTGACGTAATGGCGGTGTTTAAAACAACGCTTGTGGCGGATAAAGAGCGTTATCCAGTGCTTCTTAGCAACGGAAACAGAGAGTCCAACTTTAGGCTTGATGATGGCAGACATGGAGTAACGTGGTTTGACCCGCATCCAAAACCATCCTATCTTTTTGCGCTTGTTGCGGGAGATTTGGGCGTTGTGGAGGACAGATTTATCACTAAGAGTTCCAAATATGTGAGGCTCTACATCTACACAGACAGAGGCAACGAATCCAAATGCAAACATGCCATGAAGTCGCTCAAAGAGGCGATGAGCTGGGATGAAGAGGTCTATGGACGAGAGTATGACCTAAGCATTTACAGTATCGTGGCAGTGGATAGTTTTAACATGGGGGCGATGGAAAACAAAGGGCTAAATATCTTCAACTCCGCTTATGTTCTAGCGGATGAGGAGAGTGCGACGGATGCGAATTTTATGGGGGTTCAGAGCGTCATCGCACATGAGTACTTTCACAACTGGACTGGCAATCGCATCACATGCCGTGACTGGTTTCAGCTCACACTCAAAGAGGGTTTGACGGTCTTTCGTGACCAATGTTTTTCGGCGGATTTGAACTCAAAAGAGGTGCAACGCATAGAAGATGTCAAGGCTCTAAGAGAGAGACAGTTTGTAGAAGATGCTTCTCCCACGGCACACCCTATCCAACCCGATTCTTACATGGCGATAAACAACTTCTATACCGCAACGGTCTATGAAAAAGGAGCGGAGGTTATCCGCATGCTTCACACACTTTTGGGCGAGAAGAAGTACCGTGCGGCGATGGATTTGTACTTTGAGAAGTTTGATGGGCAAGCGGTACGCACGGATGACTTTTTATGGGCTATGAGCAGTGCGGGCAAGCTGGATTTGGAGCAGTTTAAGAGATGGTATCATCAGTCAGGCACGCCAAAACTTTTGGTGGATGAGAAGTTTGAAGATGGCAGATACACGCTCACACTCACGCAGGTTGTCCCAAATGCAGTGGATGGGAGCAAACAACTTCCTTACTTTTACCCGCTAAAAATGGCACTTTTGGATGAGAGCGGCAAAATCGTGGAGGAGAAAACGCTTCTTATCTCAAAAGAGAGTGAGGAATTTGGTTTCAAACTCGCTTCCAAGCCTGTTTTGTCCATCAACAGAGACTTTTCCGCTCCCATCATCATAGAACAAAAAGAGAGCGATTACGCCTTTTTGATGAAGCATGATACGAACAGTTTTGTAAAGTACGAATCAGCGCAATCCTTTGCGCTTGATGTTATCCAAGCGTTGATGCGTGGAGGGGAGATAGACGAAGCGTATATGGAGGCATATGGGCATGTGTTGCGTAGTTCACTTGACCTCTCCTACAAAGCGTTGCTTTTGGAGCTTCCAAGTGTTTCGGCGATTATGCAAAAAGAGGAAGTTATAGATTTTGAGTGCATTTACGAGGCAAAAGAGAAGCTCCAAAAACATCTCGCACAAAGATATAAAGAGCAGCTTTTGGCACTTTATGCAGACAACCATAAACCGCACTCAAAAGAGCTGGATGCGCAAAGTATAGGCGAGAGAAGTATCAAAAATCGTACGCTTAAGCTTCTGGCTTCTCTTGAGAGCGATGAGGTAGCGGCTATGGCGCATGAGCAGTACAACAACGCTATAACGATGACAGACAAAATCGCCGCACTTGATGTTTTGGAAAACATCTCGCCAAGTCTCGGAGCTGTTGCGCTGGATGATTTTTACAAAAAGCATAAAGATGAAACGCTTGTTATGCAAAAGTATTTCTCTATTTTGGCGGCTTCACATAGAGATGGAACGCTTGATCGTGTGATGGCTCTTCAAAATGACGATGCGTACAATGAGCTTGTTCCAAATCTCGTACGCTCGCTTATCGGGGTATTTGCTAGAAACTACAAACATTTTCATGCAAAAGATGGTTTGGGTTATAAGTTTGTAGCAGACAAAATTATAGAGATAGACAAGATAAATCCACAAATGGCATCCTCTCTTGCTGGCGCATTTAAAATCTATGAAAAACTAAATGAGCAGAACAAAAATGTGATGTACAAAGAGCTTGGGCGTGTAGTTTCTACACACTCTATCTC
>JAOTSA010000003.1 GCA_030247515.1 Sulfurimonas sp.
CATTTATACTGTTATTATGTCTTAGTTGATTAGTTTAATAAATTTAAAAGATTTCATTAGACTTAATTGCTTTGAATCTTTAAGGAGGCTATATATGGAAAATCGTCCATTGGAGTACGACTATACAATTGCTAAGATGTTTATGCTTACGACCATCGCTTTTGGAATTGTTGGTATGCTCATCGGTGTAATATTGGCATTTCAGCTTGCATTTCCAGGGTTAAATCTTATCTTGGGAGATGGTTTGGCTGAATATACAAACTTCAGTCGTCTTCGTCCGCTGCATACAGATGCAGTTATCTTTGGCTTTACGCTTAGTGGTGTTTTTGCTACTTGGTACTACGTTGGTCAACGTGTTTTAAAGGTATCGATGGCAGAGTCAAAACTGCTTATGATACTCGGAAAACTTCACTTTTGGCTCTATCTTGCAGTTGTTGTGGCTGTAATCGTATCGCTTTTTGCAGGTGTAACAACTTCAAAAGAGTATGCAGAGTTTGAGTGGCCAATCGACGTTGCTGTTGTTGTTGTTTGGGTTATCTTTGGTATGAGTATGTTTGGTCTTATCGGTATTCGCCGTGAAAAATCACTCTATATCTCTGTTTGGTACTATATAGCAACTTTCTTAGGTATAGCGATGCTTTATCTCTTCAACAACATGGAGATACCTACATTTTTAGCTACATCTCCAGCGGGCGAGAGCGGTATAGGTTCGTGGTATCACTCAGTTTCGATGTATGCAGGTACGAATGATGCGCTTGTTCAGTGGTGGTACGGACACAATGCGGTTGCATTTGGTTTTACAGTACCTATCGTTGCGATGATTTACTACTTTTTACCAAAAGAGTCTGGTCAGGCTATCTACTCTTATAAACTCTCGCTTCTCTCTTTCTGGGGATTGATGTTTGTTTATTTATGGGCAGGCGGACACCACCTTCTTTACTCGACTGTTCCAGACTGGATGCAGACGATGGGGTCTATCTTCTCTGTAATCTTGATTTTACCGTCTTGGGGTTCTGCTATTAACATGCTTCTGACTATGAAGGGTGAGTGGCAACAGGTTGCGGCTTCTCCGCTTATCAAGTTTATGGTTTTAGGTTCGACTTTTTATATGTTCTCAACACTAGAAGGTCCTATTCAGGCGATTAAATCAGTCAATGCGATAGCACACTTTACAGACTGGATCGTTGGACACGTACATGACGGTGTTCTTGGATGGGTTGGCTTTATGATTATGGCGGCACTCTACCATATGGCTCCACGTGTATTTAAGCGTGAGATTTACTCTAAGTCTCTTATGGCGGCACAGTTCTGGATTCAAACACTTGGTGTTGTTCTCTACTTTACATCTATGTGGATTGCAGGTATCACTCAGGGTATGATGTGGCGTGCGCATGATGAGTTTGGTAACCTTGCGTACTCATTTATAGATACAGTTACGGTTCTTCATCCATACTACGCTATTCGTGGTGTAGGCGGACTTCTTTATCTAGTTGGTTTCTTGATGTTTGCTTATAACATCTACAAAACTATGTCTTCTCGCCCTGTTGAGGAGCGTGAACTTCAAAACGCATCGCCTATGGGCGCATAACAGAAAGGATAAAATATGTTTCATTGGTTAGAAAAACATCCGTTCTTTTTTGCGGTAGGTGTATTTGTTGTTATTGCGTTTGCAGGGTTGATTGAGATTCTTCCAAACTTTGCTCAAGCTTCTCGTCCTGTTATCGGAACTGCTCCTTACTCTACTTTAGAGTTGGCAGGTCGTCATGTTTATATAAAAAATAGTTGTAATGCATGCCATTCACAGCTTGTTCGTCCGTTTAAATCTGAAACAGACCGCTATGGTCACTATTCACTTAGCGGTGAGTATGCGTATGACAGACCGTTTTTATGGGGCTCGAAAAGAACTGGTCCAGATTTGATGCGTGTGGGTAACTACCGTACAACAGACTGGCACGAGAATCATATGAAAAACCCATCTTCGGTTGTTCCAGGTTCTATCATGCCTGCTTACAAATGGATGTTTACAAACAGTGCTGATGTTGACACGGTTTATGCAGAACAGCTTACGATTGCAAAGCACTTTGCAGTTCCGTATAACCAAAATGTTCCTATGAAAGATGGTTCTGTAAAAAATGTAAAGATGGCTAACAGTGTTACAGAGGCACGAAATCTTGCACTTGAAGAGGCAAAAGTAGTGGCGGCTGACATGAAAGATCAAGACGTTAAAGATGCGGTTGCTCGTGGCGAAATCCCTGAGATAGTTGCGTTGATTGCATATATGAACAGCCTTAAATAGGGGTTTGAAGTGACTATTGCAGAGCTTCAGGCGTATGGATATTTTACACTGACATTTTTTCTTGTAGTGGCGTTGTATGGTTACATCTACCACCTCTACACAAAAAAGAGAGATGCGGACGGAGTTGACTACGAAAGCTATAGCAATATGGCGCTGAAAGATGATATAGATGATGCTCCGGTATCAGCTCTATCTGATGAGAAGGTACCCTTTGAGGGTGAAAAGAAATAGGAGGGATATATGAATAAGCTTTATCTGGGTGGAGTTGTTTTTACCGCTTTGATGTTACTGCTGACATTCTTGTCTGTAGGTACGACAAAGGGCGGTTTTAACGATGATATCGTTAATATGCTTGCAATTGCAGGAGCAGTTGCTCTAGTTATAATTACAGTTTTTGTTGTAATTAAATATGTGCGTCAGATGCAGGTGGATAACGCATCTGGTGAACTTGCCGATGAAAATTGGGATGGAATCGGTGAGTATAAAAACGAATTGCCTATGGGTTGGGCGGTTATGTTTTTACTCACTATGATTTGGGGTATGTGGTACTTCACAATTGGTTATCCAGTGAACGCTTACTCTCAAATAGGTGAGTACAATGAAGATTCAGCAGTACATAATGCCAAGTTTGAAACAAAGCATAAAAATTTAACCGGCGATAAGTTGGTTGAGATGGGTGAATCGGTCTTCTTGGCAGAGTGTAAAGTTTGTCACGGTATCAATGCTGATGGAATCGATGGAAAAGCAGCAAATCTTAACAAGAGAATTGATGTGGCTTCTGTAAAATATGTAATTGAAAAAGGCTCAAACAATAAGCTTTTAGGTACAGAGATGCCGATGCCTGATAGAAACGGTCTCTTCAATGCAAACACGGGTGCGCTTATAACAGATGCAGAGATAGCGATAGTATCTGCTTATGTTGCAAACGGTATGAAGGGCGATGGTGCTGATATCTTTGTCGGTGCGTGTTCAAGCTGTCATGGTCCTGATGGAAAAGGTATGGACTTTGTTGCTCCAAATCTTGCAGGATATACGCCGGCGTTGGTAACAAATGTTCTTAACAACGGTAAAAAAGGTTCTATCGGTGTTATGCCAAAGTTTGAGAGACTTAACGAGAAACAAAAAGAAGCTGTTGGTGCTTACATCACTAACATAAGCAAATAAGGAGTCCGCAATGAATGAAAATAGAAGTATATTCTCTATCGACGGTATAACGGGCATGTTGATTGCTACTGTGTTGCTTCTGACTATTTTGGTTGGATTGGTAGCATGGAGCATGAACGTGCAGACAAGCAGTGCGGCAAATTTTTATGATATCAAAGATGAAGCATCTATTAAGATGATTGGCTCAAAGCAAGCTGACCATGTTATAGATGTGAAAAAGTAGGGGGCAAAATATGGAAAAGATTATTTCATGGGGCTTAGTGCTTATGGCTCTTTATACACTTTATGCGGTTGTAACGCCAAATCATCTCTATATCGGCTAGGAAAATTCATTGAACTTTTCAAGAGGGCTCTTTGCCCTCATCCTCACACTCTTCCTCCACTCATCGCTTTTTGCGAACTATCTCTATAAAGATGAGCTTATATTTAACCCAGCATTTAGCGCAGAGGTTGAGAAGCTTGGTTCAGAACTTTACGAAAAAACCGGTATCTCACTAAGACTTCTTATGCTCAAAGAGCTTCCACATGGAAAAAATATGGTTGCTTATGAGCAAGAGATATTAAATGAATTTGGGCAACCTACGGTTTTGCTTACATTTTCTCAAAAAGATACAAAAGTTGACATTTTGGCAAATGAACCCTCTTTATATAGCTTGTTTGACAAAAAACAGATTTTAAGTCCAGTCGCTTCACCCGTTCAGTCATTTGTTATAGCACTTTTTTATAGTGACTCTTTTGACTCTTTCAAAGAGTTAGCAAGTAGTTATGGCGGTACAATCATCCCTCTTTTGGCGCAAAAAGCTAAAGATAGTGAACTTTTGGGCAAATACTCCGGTTCGATGTTTAACGGTTACGCTGATATAGCCGAACAAATTGCCGCAAACAAAGGCATTGTTTTAGAAAATGCGGTAGGAAATACAAACAAAGACAGTATATTTTTCGTAAAAGTACTTTTTTACGGTTTCATACTCTATGCTATATTTTTATATATCAAGAGAAAAATTTACATGAGAAAACAGAATGAATCTAAGTAACGGAAAAATCTGGCCCTATGCCATAGGTGCTTCAATCATCGCGATTTTTGGTGCGTGCGTTGCAACGGTTTTTGTTGCCAACACTCTCCCCGTAGAAAAAAGCGATACCTATATGATGGGTTATCATGAAGCAGATGCAAAAGCGAATGAGCTGCTTCAAGCAAAGATACTCTTTGAAAAACACTATAAAGTTGAGTATGTTACTCAAGTGTTTGGTACTCAAAAAGCCATACTTAGCTACAAGATAAGCGACAAAGATGCAAATCCCATCGATAACGCAAATATCAAAGTAGTTGTAACACGACCAAATAACCACAAGCACGACCAAGAACTAAGCAACCCAAAAGTTCAAAACGGCATCTATACATTTGAGTCAATCACGCTACCACAAGAGGGAAGATGGGATATCATGGCAAAGGTGAGCGTGGGCGAACTTGAGCGGTTTTATAACATCAAAACAGACACAAGAGGAATGCAAGCAGTAGAGTACTAGAGTGGTATAATCTCGAAATAAGAACGACTGGAGTATTTTGGTATGATTAATTTATCACTCAACAAACAGTTTGATATCATTTTGCCAAACACTAACAAAGCCTTAGCATTAGTTATAGGCGGGGCATCTCCTGAGCAACTTGAGACGATTTCAAAAGACAAAGACCTCAAATCCATACTAAACTCTCTGTTTAAAGAGAGTGCCATTAGTCCAAACGGCGATAAAGCCATTTTGGAGCTTCTAAAGAACAACCCCACACTTAAAGAACTCGGCAATATCTCAACTACTATAAAAGAGTTGCTAAACACTCTAAAGGGCGAAAAAAATCCCCTTCCGATAGAGACAACACTAAAAGATTTTTTTCTTGATATAAAAGAGTTGAATGAACCTCTCTTGAAAGAGAAAATTCAAAATTCCGGTGTTTTTTTAGAATCAAAACTCAAAAATGCAAATGAAAACGTTAGGGAGATTTTATCCGGAGATTTGAAAGCTATCTTGCTAAAAGCGGGTGAAGAGATAGCCAAATCATCACATCCAAATCAGGCTGAACTTTTAAAACATGTAGATAAATTGTCACTCCAGATAGATTACTATCAACTGCTTTCGCATCTCTCAAACTCATCAGCACTCTATCTTCCATTTTCTTGGGATAGCCTTGAAGAGGGAAATATCAATATTAAAAAGGAGAAAGAGGGTAGATTTTATTGCGATATCGACCTAAAACTAAAAGAGTACGGAGAGTTAAAACTAAAATTGGCTCTTTATGAAGAAAATCAAATCAGCATTCATATTTTCTCAGATAACGCTGAATTTAAAGAGATTGTAAAAGAAAATCTCTCTCTTTTGCGCTCTGCACTTATAGAGTCGCAAATCATACCAAAAGAGATACGCATTTTTGATACGATTAAAAAAAATCCAACTTCACCTTATGCGAGCAGTAATGACCATATCGATTTGGGATTTGAGGTAAAAGCATGAAAAAAGCCGTCGCTCTTAGGTATGATACAGATAAAGAAAATGCTCCCAGAGTTGTCGCAAAAGGGCAGGGAAACACGGCTCAAAACATCATAAAGATAGCCGAGCTTCACAATTTGCCCATAAAAAAAGATGAAGACCTCGTCGAACTTCTCTCAAAAATAGAACTCGACAAACAAGTTCCGGAGGCTTTGTACAAAGCAGTTGCAGAGGTGTTTAGCTTTGTATATAAGATAAGCAAAAAGAGTTAAAGCCCCATTTGCGTTATGTCTAACCCCTTTTCTTTAAGTATTTTTCCAAGTTCTAAAACTCTTACATTGTGTTTTTCAGTTTCCATAAAACCTTCATATGCGCCAAGCTCGCCGTTATGTACCTTTGTCGCTATATCATCTATCTTTAAAAGGTTTTTTTTAACCTCTTCTATAAGAAACTCTATTGTGTCTTCCAAAACTTCTTTTATCTCCATATCCATGGCTTCTCCTCTTTCTTTGTTGGCTTATTGTAGCAAAAACATACTATAATTTACTTTTTAACCGATGTTACGCACTAAAACGAACTCGTCCGTTTTAGTGGCAGGGACTAAAGTCCCTACAACCCCCTAAAGCTACGAAAAGTAAACTTTTCGAGAAAACTAGAGGCAATTACACTCTTTTTTACAAAAGTGCGTAACATCAGTTTTTAACTGATTAAAGCAAAGAGGTTATTTATGGAAAATATCTATTTGGGACGTCAGCCGATTTTGGGGCGATATGGAAATCTTTATGCCTATGAAGTTTTGTACTCTGAACATCAAAATGCACAGAGTTATGCACAAAACGATTTTCGTTCCGCCATGGTTATTAGCACTATTTTAAACAAAGTTGGCACTAATGATATGTTGGGGCAGAGAAGGGCTTTTGTCAAAATTGGTGAAAAATTTCTTTTAAATGACATCGTTTTTACTATTCCTAACCAGTTTTTTATCTTCTCTTTGCTTGAAGATGTGCCTATGAGTGAGCGTGTGGTAGAGAGGGTGCAGCAGCTTAGGGCAAAAGGTTTCATTCTGGCACTTGATGAGATTGTGCTTGATGAAAATACTATGGAAAAATACAAGAATGTATGGAATGAACTCTCTTATGTCAAAGTAAATATGCACGCTCCATTTATAACCAACCATGAAACGAAAGAGATTATTGAGCAGATAAAAGCAAAAAAAATAGCTGTTGTTGGTACAAAAATCGAGGATGAGACAAAACATGAGTTAGCACGGAGTTTGGGTTGTGAGCTTTTTCAAGGTTACTTTTTTGCAAAACCAAAAATTTTTGAAAGTAAACAGTACGACCCTGCACAAGCAAATATTTTAAGACTTTATAGCCTGATTATAGAAAACACAAATATTGACGAGATAGCCGCAGAGTTTGAAAAAAATCATGCCATCACGTTGCAACTGCTTCGCTACATAAACTCAGGATTTTTTAGTTTTCAAAAAAAGATATCATCTATACATCATGTTTTGGTGCTTATGGGAAGAACACCGCTCTCTCAATGGTTGTTGTTTATGATTTATGCAAAAGCAGTTGCCAAAGGCAGTGAAATCTCTCCTCTTGTACTGATGGTGGAAAACCGCACAGAACTTATGCGCCTAATCTTGAAAAAACTCAAACCCAGTGTAACTGCCGAGATGCTTAGTCAAGCCTATTTTGTGGGTGTTTTATCACTCTTGGATACCATTTTTGGAAGAGAACTTGAAGATATTTTGCAGGAGTTGCAAGTTGATGATATCGTAAAAAATGCTTTGCTTTATGAAAAAGGTCTGCTTGGCGAGATATATGCACTTGTAAAAGATATAGAGCATTTTCATACAGACAAAGTTGCTCTATTTGAGAAAAAATACAACCTGCATGAAGCAACATTTCATGATTTGATGCTTGAGAGCATGAAACGAGTGACGCTTTTTGAAGATGCAATGAAAATATGAAAGAGATAAAAATAGTGAATAAAAGAGATTTTTCAAACCTTCCTCTTAGCAAAGAGATGCTTCATAACCTTAGTGAAATAGGTTATAAAGAGATGACGCCGATTCAGGCTGAGAGCTTGCCGTTTATACTTGAGGGCAGAGATGTAATCGCTCAGGCAAAAACAGGAAGCGGTAAAACAGCCGCATTTGGTATAGGTCTGCTTCATAAACTTCAGGTTAAAAAGTTCAGAGTTCAGTCTCTCATACTCTGCCCAACACGTGAACTTGCAGACCAAGTGGCAAAAGAACTCCGCATGCTTGCCAGATTTTCACACAACATAAAGATTTTAACTCTATGTGGTGGAACGGCGTTTGGACCGCAACTCGGCTCGCTTCGCCATGGCGCACACATCATCGTCGGAACTCCAGGGCGGATTTTAAAACACCTCAAAAAAGAGACACTCTCTCTTGAAGATGTCGATATGCTCGTGCTTGATGAAGCTGACAGAATGTTAGATATGGGTTTTAGTGAAGAGATAAACGAGGTTTTGGCGTTTGTTCCAAAAAGCGCACAAACGCTTCTCTTTTCCGCTACTTACACGGATGAGATTTTATCTATCAGTTCATCCATTCAAAAAGATGCGCTAAATATAAAAACAACTCAAACGGAAGTTGCCAACAAGATAACAGAGAGATTTTACGAGGGACAAAACTCAGGGAAGCTAAAAACTGTTATAAATATTTTGAGCAACTTCAAACCCGAAAATGTCATAATTTTTGCTAACACAAAAGCAGAAGTTCAAGAGATAGCGGATACTTTGCAAAAAAACAGGATTGACGCACTCGCTATTCACGGTGATTTAGAACAATACGAGAGAAACGATGTGTTAGTTCAGTTTGCTAACAAAAGCTGCCCCGTGTTAGTGGCAACCGATGTTGCGGCACGTGGGCTTGACATAAAAGAGCTATCCATGGTTATAAATTATGACCTCCCTCACTCCCAAGAGACATACACCCACCGCATAGGCAGAACGGCAAGAGCTGGAATGGAGGGTTTGGCATTTACTCTTATAAGCCCTTATGAAGCGGATAAAGCCGATGAGTACAAAAACGAGAGCCGCCTTTTTGAAGATGCAGATAGTCTAAAAGTACTAAACGGTTTTGAGATGAAACCGCAAAATATTACGCTGGTTATTGAGGGCGGTAAAAAAGACAAAGTCCGTGCAGGGGATATTTTGGGCGCATTAACGGGCGAGGCAGGATTAGATGGAAGTTCTATCGGCAAGATAGATATCTACGATAAACAGAGTTATGTGGCAATTGAGAGCAAAAAAGTAGATGAGGCTTACGAGAAGCTAAAAAATGGAAAAATCAAAGGGAAGAAGTTTTCGGTTTGGATTCTTTAAAATATCTGCAACACTACTCGGAAGCGACAAAAAAACAGGTCTTAGAGCTGATAAAACAAGATAAATTAGCCCAGCACCTTAAAAACAGATACCCAAATCCGCATACCGTAAAAACAGACAAAGCACTTTTTGCCTATGTGAATGAGCTTAAAAACTCTCACATGAAAAATGCGCCGACTTTAAGCAAAGCTCTTTATGATGGCAAGATAAATATTATCCACAATGCTTTAGGTACGCACCATATCATCTCAAGAGTACAAGGCTCAAAGCTTAAGAGCAAAAATGAGATTCGCATAGCTTCAATGTTTAAAAGCGTGCCGCAAGAGTTTTTAGAGATGATAGTCGTGCATGAGTTGGCGCACTTTAGGGAGAGAGAGCATAACAAAGCATTTTACAATCTCTGCTTGTATATGCAGCCCTCATACCATCAAGTGGAGTTTGATTTGAGGCTCTATTTGACGCAAATGGATGCTTTTGGTACAATCGCTTTATGGAATGAATGAAAAAGGAAGAGTTAATGAGAAAAGAGGTTAGTTTAAATATTATTCGTGCGATAGCGGATGCACAAAAAGATTTGATTGTGGTATTTCAAGAGAATGAGCCTATTTTCATCAACAAAGCTTTTGAGAAATTTTTTGCGGTTTCATCTCTGGAGCAATACAAACAGGAGTTTGGTACTTTTGTGCGAAATTTTGTTCCTCATCCATCTTATTTTAATGCAGAGGGATTGGAAAAAGGGGCAAGCTGGATTGATGCTATTTTAGAGCTCGATGTGATGGAACGAGTAGTAAGTATGGTGACGCCAACCTATGAACCTCATGCTTTTTCTGTAGCAATTCAAAAGGTTGAAGAGTATGCAGTTGTTACGTTTAGTGATATCACTCAAATGCTAATCAAGCGTATTATGATTGAGAACAATGCAAGTCTTGATGCTAAAAGTGGGGCTTATGCAAAAAACTACTTTATGCAGATAGCACAAAGTTTCCAAGACGCTGCACTCTTTAACAAAAAGCTCATGAGTGCCGTACGCATAGAAGCAAAAAAGAGGGATGATTCACAGGTAAGGGATGATGAGATGCTTTTAAAAGTACTTGTACATAGTTTTAAAAGTGTTATTCGCCAAGATGATATGTTGATTCGATGGGAGGATAACGCTTTTGTGGTTTTCTATCTTGTTGATAATATCGCAAATGCACAAGCAATGTTTGAAAAACTGCAACTGCTCTCACAAAAAATAGAGAGTGAAGAGGTAGAGTGCTTGCTGCAACGTTTCATGCAAAAAGATAACGAGAAAATAAAGAGTTTTAGTACAAGAATTGATTTGCAAGAGGGTGCTTTTGGGATTTTTAAATTACCATCTTAAAAATCCAAAGTTTTGTAAGTAAGAGCTAGTTTTGTCTAACTTGGGAAGTTACTTCTCCCAAGGCAATACGTTTTGCATATAAGAAACGTTGTTTGTAGTATCGTTTGTCAAAAGCATCGTACTGTACCTGTTTTGCTCTGTAAGATGCGTGGATAATCTGCCCATTTCCTGCGTAAATAGCAACATGAGAAGGCTCTTTTTTGTAAGTACGGTAGAAGAGTAGATCACCAACTTGCAAATCTTTAAGATCTATCTTTTTACCATATCTTGATTGTTCTTTTGCAGATCTTGGAAGAATGATACCAAATTCGCTAAAAACCTGCTGTGTAAACCCAGAACAGTCCGTGCGTTGTGTGTCGTCATTTCCAAATTTGTATGCAGTTCCGAGATACTCTTCTGCTTTTGCTAGAACTTGTTCCATTGTAAGGTCAGAAGCGGCTGTCTCAGCAGTCATTATGTAAGGAGCTTTGAGGGTAGGAGGAGTTTTACTTTGAGCAAAGAGAGGTACGCATAACAAAAAAGACAAAACAATAAAAAAACTTTTAACCATTACCAAACCCTCTCTTTACTTTTATTTTACGTCGCTTACAAAATCCTAATTTTATATAAGCTTATTATAAACTTATAAAACTTTAATCTTTATTAGACGAGGTGCTAATTTTGATAATTTTTGTAAAGTTTTGAAGCAAATAGACGATATAGCCCTCTGTTTTTTGATTTGTTATATCTTGCACTGCTTTTACATAAGAGCTTACTTGTTGTAGATGTTCGTCCGCAAAAGAGAGTGAGCTTTTATAGTCGATGACTTTGTAACCGTCTTTGCTTTTTACCAAAAGGTCGATGTAGCGAAGCGTGTTTTTGTAACGAATGGCTTTTTCTCTGTAGCATTCACCTTGCACAAGCTCAAGAAATTCGCTGTTTTCAAGAAGAATCGCAACTCTTTTTTGAAGCTCCTCTAGCTCTTTTTCTTGCAAAAGAGCACCATATTTATTGTTTGTCATATCTTTTGCAAAGTCGATACTTTTTGTCTCAAATGTTGGAATCATCTCAAGCATGTAGTGCATCGCTATGCCAAAGTTTATGGACTCAAAATCCTCTTCATGCGTCGTCTCAACTGCCAAAATATCGCCTTGCGTCCCATAGTAAAGCTCTTTATATGTAAGTGGATGGAAGAGTTTTGGCATCTTTATAGCTTGAGTTTCGCACACAAGCACACCACGTTTTTGCGCCTCCAACTCCAATATGCCAAACATCGAATCTTTTGTTTTAGTAACGATGATAAGATTTTCTCTTGCTCTTGTAAATGCCACATAGAGTGCGTTGAGGCTGTCTTCATGTGCAAGACGCTTCTCTTTTTGCAGTGCGGCGGCGTACTGGGCATCCACTGCGTCTCTGCCTTTGATGCGAAGATAGATGTTTTTGAGGGTGATGCCGTCATATTCATAGATAATCGCATCACGGGGGCTTGGAGCTTTTGTAAGCCTGTCCATAACTATAACATGCTCATACTCCAGCCCTTTGGATTTGTGGATAGTAAGCACACGTACGCCCTCTAGTTCCGAAGCCGCCGCACTTGTATCCATCCGCTCGTACTCAAAAAGAAGTGCCTCTATGTCGCCGTATCTTGCCGCCTCATTTAAAAATCTCATAAGATTGAAGTCGCCCTCAAAGAGCTTGAACTCATCTATCGCCCCCTTTATGATATCTAAGAGCGCATTTTTGTTTAAATCTACTCTTTTGATGGAGCGTTTTTGCTGTGAGGTAAGTGCAAAAAAGTTCTCTTTGTATATCTCCTCGCCAAAATATTGGTACTTGAGATACTCCAAAATAGCTTTGATGCTCTTTTGGTTGATTAGTTTTGTTGTCGTCTCCGTGACAACCTCTATATTTTGGGCATGAAGTGCCTCTTGCAGGGCTATGCCATCGCCGTTTGTGGCGCATAAAACGGCTATTTCATTGACATCCGCACCGCTTTGAATCAGCCTTTGCACCTGTATAGCAACCTCTTGCAACACCTCATCATTTTGCAAAACTTCAACAAAGCCTCCACTCACGCCCTCTTTTACAAGCTGTGGCGTGTAGTTTTTTATCTTGCGTTCAAAGACACTGTTTACAAAAGAGACAACCTCTTTTTGCGAACGGTAGTTGGTTAAAAGCTTCTTTACCTCAGTGCCATTTTCCTCTCTTACCGCATCAAAAAGCGCACTCACACCGCCTCGAAACCTATAGATAGACTGCTTCACGTCCCCCACAAAAAAGAAACTGCCGTTATCAAAAATCCCCTTGCCAGAGGTTATCTCATTTATGAGCGGTTTGAGTATCTCGTACTGCAAGATGCTTGTGTCTTGAAACTCGTCAAGTAGCATATGTTCTATCTGCGCATCAAGCCTAAAATAGAGAAAATCTCTATCGTTAAGACGGTTTAAAATCTCATAAACGAGGTAGGTAACGTCGCTAAACCCAAGCTCGCTGTCGTCTTTGTAGAGTGCTTTTTTGCTCTTGATGTAGATGGCAACAAGCTCCCTTAAGGCATAAAAAAAGTTCTGCTCTTTGGCTCTGTTTTGCGCTCTGATGGCATCTTTTATCTTCAAAAGCAGTACATCCATCTCTGGCGTGTAGCATTTTGCAAATGTTCTATAGTCCAGACTCTCCCTCTCAAGCCAGTTTTTACTTATAATATCTTCAAAACTCTCTGCTTCAACTGCTTTGAGAGCCGTAGAAGAGGCTGCGCTGTTTGCAGAGACTATCTTTTTTAGCTCCGCCATCAAAAGCAATGCCTCTTGCTCAAATAGTTCGCTGTTTTGCTTTGTAAACTCAATCCCGCCAAGCTCCGCAAACTTAATATAAAGCTCATCTAAGAGTTCAAAAATATCTGTTATACGCTTCTGTGAGAAGAGCGAGAGGTTAAGCAGCGTATCTTTCTTTCGTGCGACACGCACCTCTTTTAAAAATCGAGAGAGAAGCTTGAGCTCGTGCTGAGAAGCAAATGTTGAGAAGTCGGGCATCAAAGAGGCATAGAGCGAAAATTTGCGTAAAATTTGCGTAAAAAAACTATCTATCGTCATGATTTTCGTATGAGCATTTAAAAACTCGCCTAAAACTCTTTGGCGATTTGCAAGCAAAAATTCACGGGAAAGTTCAGTGACCTTGACTATCTCATCCAGTTCACCTCTACTCTCCAGCTCCTCAAGAGTAGTAACAATCCTCTCCTGCATCTCATTTGCTGCTTTGTTGGTAAAGGTAAGCGCAAGTATTTTAGAGGGCGACGCACCCAAAAAAAGCAGACTAAGATAACGCACGACAAGCATAAAAGTCTTTCCGCTTCCCGCACTTGCCTCATAGGCTAGGTTATTTATGAACACTGTGTCTCCATCTATTTTAGTCTATTTGTTTTTACAATCAGTGTTTTGGAATTGGAAAATAGAATTTATTTGTTTGATTTTAGGGGTACATTATACTATTTTTTTAAAGTATAATTCTAAAAAACTAAGGAAAAAAAGATGTCAAAATTTGAAAATGTTACGGTAGTAAAAAAAGCAAATATTTACTATGATGGAAAAGTTACAAGCAGAACGGTTGAGTTTGCGGATGGTTCTAAAAAGACGCTTGGGATTATGATGCCAGGGGATTACACTTTTGGGACTGATGCTGCTGAAATCATGGAGATTATGAGTGGAGAGTTGGAGATAAGACTTCCAAACGAAGAGTGGAAAACTTTAAACACGCCTGAGACTTTTAGCGTGCCTGCTAACTCTTCGTTTGATTTGAAAATCAAAACTGTTACAGATTACTGCTGTTCGTATATAAACTAACTACATAAACTGTGAAGCAACTCTGTTAAGGGTTGCCTCATCCAATGCTCCTGAAACTCTGTGAACCTCTTTGCCGCCCTTAAATACTATAATCGTCGGAATACTTCTTATCCCAAACCTGCCGCCTAATTGCTGTTCATTTTCTGTATTTACTTTTGCAAAGAGGGCTTTTAGTGGAAAGTTTTTTGCACTTTTTTCAAAGTTTGGAGCCATCATGCGGCATGGTCCGCACCATGACGCCCAAAAGTCAACCACGACGGGAATATCGCTGTTTACGATGATTTCGTCAAAGTTAACAGTTGTTAACTCGATGGGTTTGGTCTCTAAAAGTGAACTTTTACACTTGCCGCAGTTGGCTTTTGTGTAGGAGTCTCTTTGCGGAACATTATTGACGCTTTTGCAGTGTGGGCAAATTACTCTCATCTTCTCTCCTTTGTGATTTTACAAAACAACGGCATAGATAGAACCTCTTCTATAAACAAAGAGTCTCTTTTTCTCTTTAGAGGTACTTAAGCGTTTAAAATCTTCCAATGAAGTGATTTCACTGTTTTCCACTTGAATTATGATATCATTTTTTCTAATACCTGCTTTATAAGCTTCGCTCTTCTCATCGACTGTAGTTATGAGTACACCGTTTGTTTTGATACCGAGTTGTTGTCTCTCTGCCGTGCTTATATCTGAGAGTTTCATGCCTTTGTATTCGTATGAGCCATCGGCTGTTTTGTTTTCGGATGTTCCAAGCTTGATGCCAAGAGAGCTTATCTTTTTATCTCTCAAATATTTGAGATTGACGGTTTTTGACGGAGCGTACGAACCTATGGTGTTTTTGAGTTCGCTAGCACTTGAGATTTTTTTGCCCTCAACCTCGATGATTAAATCGCCTCTTTTAAGTCCTGCTTTTCCTGCTGGAGAGTTCTCTTCAACGCTTGTCACAAGTGCGCCGTAGTTGTTGTCATAAAAACTGCTCATGTCACTATCGACATCGGCTATGTTTACTCCAAGATAGGCACGGGTGTATTTGCCGCTGTCTATGAGGCTTGTTGCGACTGTTGTTACCATGTTTGCTGGGATGGCAAAACCTATGCCGACATTGCCGCCTGATTTGGAGATGATGGCAGAGTTGATTCCTATGAGGTGTCCTGCCGAGTTGATAAGCGCACCGCCTGAATTTCCAGGGTTTATGGAAGCGTCTGTTTGGATAAAGTCTTCATACTCCACGATTCCAACGCTATTTCTGCCAGTTGCTGAGACGATTCCCTGTGTTATGGTCTCTCCAACCCCAAAAGGGTTGCCGAGTGCAAAAACTACATCGCCCACTTTTACTTTATCGGAGTTGAAAAAAGTTACCGCATTGAGGTTTTTTGCTTCAATCTTGACGACTGCCAAATCGCTCTTCTCATCTTTACCGATAAGTTTTGCCTCGTACTCTTTTTTATCTCCCGCAATAGTTACGATAATCTCGTCCGCCCCATCTATAACATGGTTGTTTGTTATGATGTAGCCGTTTTGCGAAATGATAACGCCTGAGCCAAGAGACTGCTCAATTCGCTCTTGCGGAACTTGTCCATAACCTTTAAAAAACTCCTTAAAAAAAGGGTCATTATAAAATGGATTTGCGTTTAGTCCTGCACTGTTTATCTTCTTTTTGATAGAAATATTGACTATACTCGTCCTAACATTTTCTAAAACATTGTTATAGGAGAGTATGCGATTTTGGTTTGTAGGATGTTCACGTTCTATGGATTGCGGTGCATATTTGAACTCGACACCCTCTTTTGCATAAACAAGTGTGAATGCCAGCAGTGAAAGCAGAATAACTTTTTTCATGAAAACTCCTTTTTTTATTTCAAAATGGTATAACTAAAAGGTTAATGAACTATTTTCATGATTCTCGAAAAACAGAAGTTTTTCGTAGCTTTAGGGGGTTGCAAGGGACATTTGTCCCTGCCACTAAAACGGACTTGTTCGTTTTAGTGTTTAACATCAATAAAAGGAAGTTTCTTTGTATTTTAGAGATGAGGCTTTGATATAGCAAATGGAGTTTGTAGCGGCTAAGGGATTACTGTAAACTCCAAGAGCAAAAGTAAAAGTGTTCTCTGCAAAAAGAAGCGTTATGCCATCGCTCATGTCGATGTGTGGCAGTTTTGAGTTTTCCGGCACTTTGGCATCGCTTACACCGCTAAACTCCAAAACAAGAGTTACCCAGTCAAATGCTCTTGCGCTGTCCTGTGTACTTAAAGTAACTCTAAGTGCAGTAGGAGAGACAATCTCGATGGAGAGCAACTCTGCATCTGCAAAGTTGCCAAATCTCTTTAAAAAGGTGTTTAAATCATTTTTTAAGAGAGGTTTCATTTACTGACAACCGACGCATTCCATACTTCTGTCTTCCACATCGCTTGCCATTTGCGGCGATTGTGAACGGAGGTAGTAGGTCGATTTGAGACCAAGTTTCCATGCGAGTGTATAAATCTCATTGAGATATTTACCGCTTGCTTTGTCTAGCGTGATAAAGATGTTGAGGCTTTGCCCTTGATCTATCCATTTTTGGCGAATCGCCGCCGCTTTTATGAGAACTGTTTGGTTCAAGTCATAAGCAGATGTGTAGTACGCCCAAGTCTCAGGAGAGAGTTCTGGAACAACCACGGGGATAAGCCCAGAGAGGTTCTCTTCAAACCACTTTCTCTTAAATACAGGTTCAATCGCTTGAGTAGTTCCCGTGAGGATAGAGATGG
Organism: Sulfurimonas sp.; assembly: GCA_030247515.1. Classification (GTDB taxonomy): domain Bacteria; phylum Campylobacterota; class Campylobacteria; order Campylobacterales; family Sulfurimonadaceae; genus Sulfurimonas. The sequence goes on from JAOTSA010000003.1 coordinate 17,212, forward strand.
AACTTGTCGGTGCTATCGCCATAAGATAACCGTTTCTCATGCCCTGTTTTTTCACTTTTGCTCTTAGTGCTTCCCACTCATAGGCAGAAGCAAAAAGTCCGCCACGGTCGATGAGATTTTTAACCTCTGCATTGGCATAGTCCATAGGCATTATGCCTTTGCTCCACTTAGAGCCCTCAAACTCAGGATAAAATCCTTTCTCAAGTGCTATGTCGGAAGATGAGGAGATAGCGTTAAAACTAACGGCTTCCATGATTTCATCTATCTTGTCAAAATGTTCTTGACTTCCCCAAGCGATGCTTTTTTGTGCCAGCATCTGCGCTTCGCCCATAACACCAAGACCGATTGCTCTTGTTTTCATGTTAGTGCGTTTTACTTTTTCTATCGGGTAAAAATTTAGGTCGATAACATTGTCCAAGGCACGGATGGCGATTGGGACGATTCTGTCGATATCCTCTTTTGTGTTGATGCGGGAGAGGTTGACTGAAGCGAGGTTACAAACAGCGGTGTCACCGTTTACTTTCTCTTTTTCAACCACATAAATCTCTCTGCCACCTAACGAATCCAAAGCCGTTACTTTTTTAGCAGGTTTTTCCAAGCCGCTATCTACTTTGATAATCTCATCCTCTTCATAACTAACACTCTCGCCGTTAGCAAAAATAAACTTGACTTTGTAGTGGTTAGGGTTTGTGTTTTGGAAGATTTCCGTACAAAGGTTAGAGCTTCTTATAACGCCTGTATGGTTGTTAGGGTTTGCACGGTTTGCATTGTCTTTAAAACATAAAAACGGACTGCCGCTCTCAAAGTATGATGTAAGTATCTTTTTCCAGAGATTTTTTGCTTTTAGTTTCTCTTTGATAATGCTTTCATTATTTTCAAGCTCTATGTATCTTTTGTTGAACTCTTCGCCGTAAAGCGTTGTCAGCTCTTTTGCATCGTAAGGGTCAAAAAGCGTCCAGATACCATCCTCTTCAACTCTCTGCATAAAGAGGTCGTTTAGCCAAAGAGCTGGAAAGAGGTCATGCGCACGGCGGCGTTCTTCGCCTGAGTTTTTCTTCAAATCCAAAAAGTCGTTTATATCGATGTGCCACGGCTCCATGTAAACAGCGATAGCACCTTTGCGTGTTCCAAGTTGGTCAACGGCAACTGCTATATCGTTAGTGATTTTTAGAAACGGGATAGTTCCGCCTGCTGCATTTTTGTGTCCGTCGATGTACGAACCCATGGAGCGAACATTTGTCCAATCCCAGCCTATGCCTCCGCCGAATTTTGAGAGCATCGCCATCTCTGCATAAGAGTCAAATATCCCCTCTATGTTGTCAGGGGTTGAACCTATGTAGCATGAGCTTAGTTGATGTCTTGTTGTTCTTGCATTGCTAAGAGTTGGAGTTGCTAACATAACTTCAAATGTTGAAATCATGTTATAAAACTTGATAGCCCACTCCTCTTTTTTCTCTTCTCTCTGTGCCAAGAACATGGCAATCGCCATAAACATATGTTGTGGAAGTTCTATTGGATTGCCATTTCTATCTTTTATGAGGTATCTATCGTAAAGTGTTTTAACGCCAAGATAGTTAAAAAGCATATCTCGCTCTGGTTTTATATGCTTCTCAAGCTCATCGAGGTTATACATCTCTTTTAAGCCTAAAAGAAGTCTCCCCTCTTTTTCGCCTCTTTCAAAATAGCTCTTAAGAGATGAGTAGCCCGTAAAACCGTTTACTTCATGATAGAGGTTGAACAAAAAGAGTCGTGAAGCGACAAATGTCCAGTTTGGAGCATCTATGTCTATCTTATCCACCGCTGTTTTGATGAGTGTCTGCTGAATCTCTCGTGAAGTAATACCATCACGAAAATGAATCTGCGCATCAACCTCAAGCTCACTTTGAGAGACATTGCCCAAACCCTCAACTGCGGCAGATGTATATTTTTGAATTTTACTGATATCTAGCTTTTCGGTTCTGCCGTTTCTTTTTATAATTGTTATCATACTACTTCCTAAAAATCGGTTTTTTTACTATTTTTGCTAAAGAAATATTAGCACAATTATGTCATTTTTACTTGAAAACTCTTGCAAAAATTTTGTCCACATTTTTAGTATAGTAATCATAATTGAAACATTCACGAATCGCTTCTTCGCTTAGACTTGCTCTTAACTCGTCATCTGCCAAAAGGTGGTTTAAGTATAAACTCTCGCCTTTTTCGTTTGTCGTCGGCTTGCCTTGTTGTATCTCTTCCCAAACTTTCATCGCATTTCTTTGAACTATTCGGTAAGCGTCTTCACGGCTCACACCTTTGAGCGGAAGTTCCAAAAGAACTCTTTGAGAAAATACCAAGCCGCCCGTTAGGTTTAGATTTTTCATCATGTTTTCAGGATAGACCGTTAGATTTGCTATAACGCTATTCATACGGTGAAGCATAAAATCGCTTGTTATAAAACTATCTGGAAGCCAAAATCTCTCCGTTGAAGAGTGGCTGATATCTCTCTCGTGCCAGAGTGCGACATTTTCCATAGCAGGTATCGCATAGGCTCTTATCATTCTTGCCAAACCTGTTATGTTTTCAGTTAGTATAGGGTTGCGTTTATGCGGCATTGCCGATGAGCCTTTTTGCCCTTTTGCAAAATACTCTTCGCACTCATAAACTTCGGTTCTTTGCCAATGGCGGATTTGAACAGCGAACTTCTCTATGGAGCTAGCCAAGAGTGCTAATGCAGTCGCAAGTCTTGCGTATCTGTCTCTCTGGATAACTTGATTAGATGCGGGTGCAGGTCTTAGACCGAGTTCTTTACAGGTATATTCTTCAAGCTCAAGCGGAGCGTGAGCGAAATTGCCCATCGCTCCACTTACTTGACCAACACAGATAACATTAAATGTCTGTTCTAAGTTCTCCAAATGTCTAGCCATCTCATCGTACCAAACAGCTAACACAAGACCAAATGTTATAGGCTCGCCATGGATACCGTGGCTTCTTCCCACCATCAAAGTCATCTTATGCTCAAACGCTCTTTTTTTGATGGACTCCATAACCATTTTCACATCTTTGATGATAAGTTCAAGTGAGCTTTTCATCTGAAGTGCCACAGCGGTGTCCACCGTGTCTGAACTTGTCATACCATAGTGAAACCATCTACTCTCTTCACCTAGCGTTTCAGAGACGCTTGTAGTAAATGCTATAAGGTCGTGACGAGTGACAGCTTCTATCTCGTCTATCCTTTTTATGTCAAAACCTGCATTTTCAACTATCTTCTTAGCATCTTCATCAGGTATAAGCCCCAGTTTGTTCCAAGCTTTTACAACCGCTTTTTCTACATCAAGCCAAGCTTGATATTTTGCCTGCATCGTCCATTTTGAACTCATCTCTTCTCTTGCGTATCTCTCTACCATTTCTTCAACCTGATTATTGTAAAATTTGTATTACTAAAGTTTTAGATTTTACATAAAAAACCATAACAGAAGGATTAAAAATTGCCCTTTGTCATTAAAAAAATGTTTGCCAAAGAGAGGGAGAGTGCTTTTCTTTTTTTAAAGAGAGAGTTGGGATACTCTCAGCGAGATATTCAAAGATATATAGCCGTAGGAAGAGTTCTTGTAAATGGCGTTCCTATCACAAAGCCGTCGGACTTTCTTGAGGGCGAGGTAGAGTTTATCTGTTTTGAACCGATTTCAAAAGGTTTAGCTCCACATGTTATAGATGAGAGATTTGTAGTTTTTGACAAACCAAGCGGTATGCTTATCCATCCTCAAAACAGACATACAGAATACTCTCTCATAGATGAGCTAAAAGCTCAATTTGGAATGGACGCAAATATCGCTCATAGAATAGACCAAGAGACAAGCGGTCTGGTTTTGTGCGCAAAAGACAAAAAGAGTGAAGTTGATATTAAGATGATGTTTCAAGAGCGAGATATGAAAAAAAAGTATCTTGCGATGGTTCATGGAGAGTTAAAAGAGGAACTACGCATTGATGCTCCGCTACTTCGTTACGACGATGAAAAGAGCGCACTTGTCAGAATGGTGGTAAAAGTGGATGCAAGCGGCAAAGAGTCTTTGACATTTGTAAAACCGCTAAAATATTTTCCTCATCTAAACACGACACTCGTGGAGTGTTCTCCGCACACAGGAAGACAACATCAGATACGAGTACACATGTTTCACATGAAACATCCGATTGTCGGTGACCCAGTTTATGGGCAGGAGGAGAAGCAGATTGTGAGATATCTTGATAGAGAACTGACAAGAGATGAGAGAGTAAAACTAAGCGGTGCTAGAAGATTGTTGTTGCACGCAAATGAGTTGGAGTTTGAGCTTTATGGCAAAAAGTACAATGTGAAAAGCAGTGTCGATTTTGAACAGATTTGTTTTGAAAGTATGAAAGTTTAGATTTATTTATGATGTATGTGAATAGCTTTTTATGTTTTTAAAATATTTTTTAATTATTTCCATAGCATCAATGCAAAAAGCCCTTTCATGTCCCTAAAATAGGCATTTCTCTCTTTATATAAAAAGATACGGTTCAGGATATTTTTATATAAATATTTTCTTAAATTTGAAAGAAATATTGAAATTTATATTCATAAAATCTACTTTCGTTCACATATTAGAACAATGTGTGAATTGTACACACTTGGAAGAAAAAAGAGATATTTCTTATAAAATAAATTCTTTTTAATTGATGTTATGCACTAAAACGAACACGTCCGTTTTAGTGGCAAGGACTAAAGTCCTTTGCAATCCCCTAAAGCTACGAAAAACATGTTTTTCGAGATTTATGGAGTTTTTTAGTAGAAGTTTTTACAACGTTATTAGTTTTAGTAGGATAAAATCACACTCATAGACGACCTCCCTGGTGTGTTGGTCGTTTACTCTTTTTTATCATCTTTCGTAGCAGCTTTTATAAAACCTATTACTCCTACTCCAAAGACAATTACCAAAAATACAATCTGAAATATCTCTACATAGTTCATTTGAGTTCACTCGCAGTTTTTTCTTTTAGCTGACCGCACGCCGCACTTATATCTATGCCTTTAGAATCACGGATAGTGCATAAAAGCCCATGGTTTATAAGATACTCTTGAAAAGCGACCATATCTTTCTTTTCTGGTCTCTCATAAGGGGTGTCTGGATATGGGTTAAAGTAGATGAGATTTACTTTTGCTTTGATGCCTGAGAGAAGTTTTACAAGCTTTTTCGCAGAGCCTAAATCATCATTTTTGTTTTTGATGACTAGATATTCAAACATCACTCTTTTTCTCGTGTCAATCGGGAAGCGTTTTACAGCGTCTATAATGGATGCTATGTTGTGTGCTTTGTTCATGGGGATAAGTTCGGTTCTTAGCGCATCATCAACGGCATGAAGAGATATGGCGATATGAACGCCCAAATCCATCTCTCCAAGCCTGTCTATCTTTGTGCTTAGACCGCTTGTAGATACTGTTTGTCTTTTGCCAGAAATCGCCAAGCCCTCTTCTTCTTGAAATACCTCTATGGCTTTTGCAAGATTTGCGAGATTGTCAAGCGGTTCGCCCATGCCCATATAGACTATGTTTATCATCCTGTTATGTTTGTGGTTATTGTCTCGTTTGAGTGCAACAACTTGAGCAACAATCTCCGCCGCACTCAAATCCCTCGTAAAACCGCCTTTTGCAGTAAGACAAAACGCACACCCTACTTTGCATCCGACTTGCGTTGAGACGCAGATGGTGTATTTTGCTTCTTGAGTGACATTTCCCTCTTCGTCTGTTATCTCTTCTTTCATCTTCAGCCAGACAGTCTCTATGGTTTTGCCGTCTTGAAGTTCAAAAAGATACTTTATGGTTCCATCAGACGCAATCTCTTTTTTTACGATTTTCAGAGGGTCTATAACAAACCTCTCGCTTAGTTCATCACGCAATGTTTTTGGCAGATTTTTCATCTCATCGTATGATGTTACATAGTTATGATAGAGCCAACCGTAAATCTGTTTTGCTCGAAATGAGGGTTTTACCTCTGTTAGTAACTCTTTGAGGGTAAATTGATAAAGGGATGGTTTCATTTGTTTGTTAGCTCTTTTATTCGTTTTTTTACATGTTCGCTCAAGGCTTTTTTTGCCTTATCATGGTTTTTCACAAAATCTGCATGCGCATTTTTGTTAGTGTAGTTTGTTATGCAAAATACTCCGCCAGCAGGTATGTCAAACTCCTGTGCCACTTTTAAAACAGCGAAAAATTCCATATTTTCGATGCCAATCCCTAACTGTAAAAACTTTTTTGTTAGCTCCTCGTTAGTAGAGATATAGTTGGAAGAGTTGACGATAACATCTTTTTTGTTAGTGGTGTTAGTTGAGATAACATTGTCTAGTGGCGTATAAGCGTCGCCTGACAAAAAGCCAAGTTCGATGTTTGAAGCAGTTTTTGATTCGACTATGTCAAAGATACCAAGCTCCCCATAGCTCCCAGCACTCCCCACAAAAAGCAAAAATTCTGGTTTGTCAAAAAGACAAGCTCTTGTGAGATTTATGGTTGTCTCTATCAGCCCTACTCCCATCGGAGTGGCAAAACCAAAAGTTTCGTTGTTTCCAGCGCAGATAATCATAAACGAACCGCTATATTGTTTGCATAGAGATAGCGTTTAAGATCCATGATATCTATCTCTTTATAGTGAAAGATACTTGCCGCAAGAGCAGCATCTGCACCATGTTCAAATGCTTCTTTTATATGCTCCATCGTCCCTGCTCCGCCGCTTGCTATGACGGGAACATTGACTGCACGGCTGATAAGTTCTGTGATGGTTAGCTCAAATCCAGCTTTTGTACCGTCTGCATCCATGGAGGTCAAAAGTATCTCGCCGCTTCCTCTATCGACTGCCTCTTTTGCCCACTCTACTGCATCAAGCCCTGTGTCAACTCTTCCACCGTTAAGATAAACGTGGTATCTATCTCCCGTTTTTTTAACATCAATCGCTGTGACAATGCACTGTGAGCCAAATCTTTTCGCACCTTCATCTATAAGTTCAGGTCTTTTGATGGCAGCGGAATTTACGCTCACTTTGTCGCATCCGACATTTAAGAGTTTGTAAATATCTTCAAGTTTTCGTATGCCGCCGCCAACTGTTAGAGGTATAAAAACCTCCTTTGCGACTTGCGCAACGATGTCAACGATGGTGTCACGGTTATCACTTGATGCAGTGATATCGAGAAATGTAATCTCATCCGCACCCTCTTGGTTGTATCTTTTTGCAACTTCTACTGGGTCGCCTGCATCTTTGAGTCCGACAAAATTTACACCCTTAACAACACGCCCATCTTTAACATCAAGACATGGGATAATTCTTTTTGCAAAGTAGTTATTCAAAATAAAAGCCTCTGATAGTATTGTAAAATTATACTTATTTATGGCTTATAGTTGTATTTGACAGTGGTTTGCAAAATGTTTCACATGAAACATTGCGTGCTAAATCGCTACATTTGTGACATAAAAATAACTTTTTTTATAGATATTAACTAAGTATAAGTAAAGTTTGTATAAAATGGGCGTTCATGGAAAAAATTGTAGCTAAAAAGAAATTTGGTCAGAATTTCTTAAAAGACAGAACTGTTTTACAAAAAATCGTCGAAGCGATGCCCAACAACGACCATAAAGTCGTAGAGATTGGACCTGGCTTAGGTGATTTAACTAAATATTTAGTAGATGTCAAAAGTGTAGAAGCTTTTGAGGTCGATACCGATTTGTGTAAACTGTTACAAAATAAGTTTGAAAAAGAGATCGCAACCAACCAGCTCCGTATAAATTGCGGAGATGTTTTAACTGCTTGGAAGAGTGAACTTATAGAAGAGTCGTATGATTTGGTGGCAAACTTGCCATACTATATAGCGACAAATATCATTCTAAAAGCCCTCGCAGATCCAAAATGCAAAAATATACTTGTAATGGTGCAACTTGAAGTTGCAGAGAAGTTTTGTGCTAATGAAGGCGATAAAGTGTTTGGGTCTTTGAGTATCATAACTCAAAGTGTGGGAGAAGCACATATAGTAGTGCATGTTCCGCCAACAGCGTTTGAACCGCAGCCAAAGATAGACTCTGCAGTTTTTTTGATACAAAAAAAGCGTGATAGATGTGATGAAGATTTTGAGGATATGCTGAGAGTTGCATTTACGCAGCCTCGAAAAACTCTTATGAAAAATCTATCGGCGGTGTATGAAAAAAACTTGCTTCAAGAAGCTTTTGAAAAGCTCTCGCTAACACAAACCATTCGCCCTCATCAAGTTTCTACACTAGACTATCACCAACTCTATAAACTAACAAGGAGTTTGGATGGAACAACAAGAGAGTCAGGAAAGCGTTAAAAGCATTTCTCAAGAAAATCGTAAACAGTATAATAATAACAAAAGACATAACAACAGTGGCAGACCAAATAACCAAAATGCCGAAAAGCCTGCTGCACCAACTAACGCTAACCCAGCAAACAAAAATAAAAATGTTTCAAAAGGGCGTCGCCGTCAAGGTTTGCCTATGGATGAAAACCTCAAGGCATTTGTTGAGCTCAACCAAGAATCACACAGACAGAGACTTAATCCTCACTACAAGCTAGATTTAAACTCAAGAGATAAAGTTCGTATCACACCACTTGGTGGATTGGGCGAAATCGGCGGAAATATTACAGTATTTGAAACGCAAAATGAAGCGATTCTTGTCGATGTCGGGATGAGTTTTCCTGATGAAGATATGCACGGTGTAGATATTTTAGTACCAGATTTTGCATATATTCGTGAGATAAAAGATAAGATAAAAGCAGTTGTAATTACTCACGCTCACGAAGATCACATCGGTGCGATGCCTTATCTTTACAAAGAGATGCAGTTTCCTATTTATGGTTCACCGCTTCCTCTTGCGATGATTGCAAGTAAGTTTGACGAGCATCATATCAAAGAATTTAAACAGTATTTTAATCCAATCGAGAAGAGAAAAATCTATAAAATCGGTGAAGATTTTGAGATAGAGTGGATGCACATGACGCACTCCATCGTCGATTCATCATCACTTGCCATCACGACTGCATGCGGAACTATCATCCATACTGGTGACTTCAAAATCGACCACACGCCAGTGGATGGTTACACGGCAGACTTGCATAGACTGGCTCACTATGGAGACAGAGGAGTTCTTTGTCTCTTGAGTGACTCTACAAACTCTTACAATACTCTTTCAACGCCTTCAGAATTAAGCGTTGCACCCGCTCTTGATAGAGTGTTTGCAAAGGCTGAGGGTAGAGTTATACTTTCAACATTTAGTTCAAACATCCACCGTGTTTATCAGGCTATCCAGTATGGCGTGAAGTATGGACGTAAGGTTTGTGTAATCGGTCGTTCAATGGAGAGAAACATAGAAGTAGCAATGCAGTATGACTACATTAAATTGCCAAAAAATATCTTTGTAGAGCCTGAACAAATCGCTTCAATGAACGATAAAGAAATTTTGATAGTAACGACTGGTTCACAGGGAGAGGCAAGTTCTGCACTCTTTAGAATGTCTATCGGCGAACATAGACATGTAAAGATTAAACCTACGGATTTGATTGTTCTCTCATCTCGTCCTATTCCTGGAAATGAAGGCTCTATCTCTGGGATGCTTAACCACCTACAGCGTGCTGGTGCAAAAGTATCCAACGATAGAGATATCCACGTCTCTGGTCACGCTTCCATAGAGGAGCAAAAACTTATGCTTCGTCTTGTAAATCCTAAGTTCTTCCTGCCTATTCACGGAGAGTACAACCATGTCATGAAGCATAAAGAGACTGCTATGATGTGTGGCGTTCCTGAGCGCAATATCTATATCATGAACGATGGCGACACCATAGAAATCGCTCCAAAATACATGAGAAAAGTAAAAACAGTTAGAACTGGTAAGACATACATCGATAACCAAAATAACCATAAAATTGATGACGATATCATTATCGACCGTCAAAAACTTGCATCTGATGGTATCGTGGTTATTGTTGCTCAAATTGATGGACAGCACTCCACAATGCTCTCAAAACCAAATGTTACCTCTTTTGGTTTGGTTGCTGACAAACAAGATAAATATTTTGCCAAAGAGATGGAAGATGTTTTAGAACACTTCCTTGCAAACATCAAAGAGGGACTTCTTGAAAACCCAAGAGCGTTAGAGAACGACCTCCGCCAAGCGGTAAGAAAACATATCTACAGAAAAATGAAAAAATATCCGCTTATTGTTCCGCATATTTTTGTGATGTAACATTTATATTACGCACTTTATGAGCAATGCCCAAAAGAAAGGGTACACGAGCCCATAAAGTGGCAAGGACTAAAGTCCTTTGCAATCCCCTAAAGCTACGAAAAACAAGTTTTTCGAGATTTACAGATTTGCAGAGGTTTATCTCTGCAAATCTATATCTCTATACCCATCCTCTTCACTCATCATAGTTCCGTAAACTCGCACCGTTTTTTTCTCACTAGGCTCAAACTCTTTTGTGTATCCAAGATAGTGATAGATAAGTTCATAAATATCATGATGAGAGAGTATCTTTTTAAGGTGTATCTCAAGGTTTGAGTGTATCACAAGCGGTACGGAGTAAATCTCCTTTTCAAATCTGTTATGCCCTGTTTTGCCCTCTTCTCCAAGCATCTCTCCATGGTCTGAGACAAAGATAAAAAGATATGGTTTTGCGGAGTGACTGCTAACATAAGCCATAATTTGGCGTAAAATGGCATCAGAGTAGAGCATAGAGAGATGGTATCTTTGCTCTACTGAGTCGCTTCTGTTTGCGTTTTCATAGTAGATATATGGGCTGTGTTCTCCTTGCATCTGCAAAACGATAAAGTTTTTCTCATCCAAAGAGAGAGTTTTTAAATGTGCAAGTAGCTCTTTATCGTCTCGTGAACCTGCCACTTTGAAAGTGTCGATATGCTCCGTGCAGAGATAAGGAGCGATGTACTGTAAGCTCTTTTGACTTTGCGTTGTGAAGAAAGCTGTTTTGTAGCCGTTTTGCTTTGCAAGCAAAAAGAGGTTGTTTTGCAAATCTAGCGTTTTTGGAGAGAGTGCGCCATTCAGAAGCAGAGGCACGGCAACATCGGTATTTGTCGCTCCGCTTAGGATGGTTTTGTAACTGTAGTTTTCAAACAGTTCATAGCGTTCTTTAAGATGCTCACGACTTCTCATACTCTCGCCTAACACTAAAATAATGTTGTTGTCATGCTGATAAAGAGCTGTTTTTTGCCCTCCATCGCTTTTTTGGATAGCACCCTGCCCTTTTTGTAAAAAAAGAGCCTTGACGCTCTCTTTTGCAAGTAAAAGTGAAGCATCATGCAGTTTTTCTTGAAACCAAAATGAGAAAAGCAGAAAAAAAGAGAGTAAAAATGGTGACATGTTGCTCTTTTTATAACCCATAGACATAACAACAAGAGAGGTCACCCCAACCACCAAAAATGGATAAAACCCCACTTCATAAAGAGTCCCAAGCGTCTCAAAAGTCTCTGTTATATGTGTAAAAAAGAGATAAATATCACTAGAGTGAACGTGAGTGCCAAAATAGACGATAAAAGTAAAATGGATAAGATATAAACCCTGCAAAACAAGAAGATAAGCTTTAAAATAGCGAGATTTCGAAAAAAGAGAAATCAACGCATAGAGCATCAAAAACTCCAAAAGCGAAAACCCAAACCCACTCCCAAAAAAGAGTAAAAAAAGGTAGTTTTGAGAGTAGAGCAAAAGCGAGAAAAGTAGGAGTTTTATTTGAAAGCCTTTGTAAGAAAAATCTTTATTTGATATAGTATTTAAAAGCAATTTTCAAGCCAGTTTTATAATAGGATACCGACCGTTATAGCCCCCTTTCTCACTCGGATGCGCTATAATTGTTAAGATAGCGCATAGCGTTAGGGCATGGTTATAGCCCCCTTTCTCACTCGGATGCGCTATAATTTGAGTGCCCAAAGCTCCTCGGTTCTGTTTGTTATAGCCCCCTTTCTCACTCGGATGCGCTATAATAAATGAAGTTAGCACGTCAAAAATAAAACAGTTATAGCCCCCTTTCTCACTCGGATGCGCTATAATATAGTTAATCAGCTTTTGCAGGCGAAATATGTTATAGCCCCCTTTCTCACTCGGATGCGCTATAATTCTCGAAAGGGAGAGTATTACCAGCAGGAAGTTATAGCCCCCTTTCTCACTCGGATGCGCTATAATGCTTCTTGCTCTCTTCATGTGGAGCGTATGGTTATAGCCCCCTTTCTCACTCGGATGCGCTATAATACTTTATTTTCTGTTACTTTAGCTTTTAGGGTTATAGCCCCCTTTCTCACTCGGATGCGCTATAATCAGAATTTAAACGAGAACTACAAAAAACACGTTATAGCCCCCTTTCTCACTCGGATGCGCTATAATCCATCTAAAGTCATAGTCAAAAAATAACTCGTTATAGCCCCCTTTCTCACTCGGATGCGCTATAATAAAGGCTTTTAAAGTACCTGATATAGGTATGTTATAGCCCCCTTTCTCACTCGGATGCGCTATAATAAGTTTTTGTATAGCTTCTGTCTGTTTCCTGTTATAGCCCCCTTTCTCACTCGGATGCGCTATAATACGCTTTTTTTCTTTTGGAATTGCAGGACGGTTATAGCCCCCTTTCTCACTCGGATGCGCTATAATAAAAGTAGTTTTAAAAGAACCATTAGTAAGGTTATAGCCCCCTTTCTCACTCGGATGCGCTATAATTTTGTCGTTTAAGTTGAGAAATATTAATTTGTTATAGCCCCCTTTCTCACTCGGATGCGCTATAATATATTTAGATTCTATAAGAGCGAGATTTTGGTTATAGCCCCCTTTCTCACTCGGATGCGCTATAATCCTCTTCTCTAAAGCCCTGTGGTACGGGGTTCTTTACCAATTTTTTTACAAAAAAAATTGGTAAAATTTTTGAAAAAAAGCCTATTTTTTACGATTTTTTTCTAAGCGTTTTGTGAAAAATATCTTATTTTTTTATAATTTAAGAGTGTGGTTGAGTTACAAATTTACTCAAAATAGCAAAAGTTGTTTTTTTTCTAGTTTTTCTTCAGAACTTTTTATTCCCACTAAAGTTTCCATCTTTGAGTATTGCAAATCTGTTATAGATATCATCCTGATATGTCCTTTTGATGGGATATGCTCTTTTACTCTTTTTTTGTGAGTTTCTACACTGTCATCGCCTTTGCAAATCCTCGTATAGATTGAAAACTGCATCATGATAAAGCCGTCTTTTAGGAGATGGTTTCTAAACTGGGTATATTTTTTGCGCTCTTTTTTTGTTTTTGTCGGCAGGTCAAAAAATACAAACAGCCACATAAATTTTTGCTCTTTCATAGGAGTGATGGCAGGTTTAACTGATTTGCATCGTTCATTTTTAAGGACTTTACAAATGTTTGCGCCATCACATCACACAGGTGCAAAAGAGTTACGGTTTCATCATTTAACTTCATCTGCATATTTAAAACATTTATAAGTGCCGATTTTACGCTTATGCCGAGATGCACATCTAGCTCATCTTCGATTTCTAGTTTTTTTACAACCATGTCCACCATCGGTCTTAGCGGTTCTATCATGTCATCTGCTAGGTTATAGGCGTTTAGCTCTGAGTTGTGAAAAACCCCAAAAGTCGGCAATAAGCCGTGTGCGACCAGAGACCTTGCCACCGCTCCTCTGACTATGGCATAACCGTAATTGAGTGCTATGTTTCTTGGGTCAAGTGCTTTTTGGTCTCGCAAAAAGTTTTTGAAGAGCATCTGCCAATATTTTCTAGCGGCAAGTGCCTCTAGGTTCTCGCTGTCTCCTGATTTTACTTTGTCTTTTAAGAGTTCAAGTTGCAGGTTGTCTATGTCAAAATATTTTAAAAGTTTTGACTGATTTGAGATTTTTTGAGTGATGATTTTTTGCCATATCTGTTTTTTAAGAGGCAGCTTCATATCTCTTTGGATATGCGCTATCTGAGAGAGGCGTGAGTGTTGATGAAACGGTGTAAAACAGCCGTTTGGCATGTGGTAACCGTCACATGTGAAGAGTGCTATATTTTTTTCGGCTATTTGGCTTAAAAGTGCCGTCGTTAGAGTTGCCTGATGTGTTTCAAGCACCATAACCGTTATGTCTTCAAGAGGCACTTTGATGCTCTCTTCTTCATGTGGTTCATAAATAAGCTGAAGGCTTTTCACGCTCAACTTGCAAGGTTTGGTAACAAGTACGCTTCTCCACGCAGCCATAACTGCCTCCTTTAGAGTTTAGTTTTTCTCTTTTTTTGTGCCCTGTCTCTTCTCATTTTTTACTTCTACATAGCTTCCCAGAGCATCTACTTGATATTTTTTTATAAAGACTAGGTTTTGAGAACCATAATTATATTCTTCATCTCCCTTATGGCTATTAATAAGTATTTGGGCGGTTGAACTTACTGCTGTGTTAAAATATCCAAAAACCCTCACCGCCTCTTTAGTAGCCGTCTTTTTAGTCTGAACCTCTATCAAATCGCTCTTATAAAAAGAGAACAAAAACTCATACTCTTCATCCATCTCTATCCATGGCTTATTTCCTGCCACTATCGCCTCATTTGGCAGTTTTGGTTTTACAAAGTCGCTTACATAGATGGGAACAAGGTAGTATTTTTTTGTTTTTTTGTTTTGAAACAAATCAACCCTTGGCATACCATCATTTAGCGCAATGCCGTGCTTGAGTTTGACATTGTTTTTTACGCCGCCGCCTTTTAAGGAGTCTATTTTTCCATCTGCTTTTTTGACACTTAATGTTTTGTTGCTATAAACCGTATCTTTATGTGCCGCACCGCCTATCTTTCTTCTTGGCATATGTGAAACAAATATCTTCTCTACACTCTCTTTTACTTTTGCGCCGAACTCTTCCATAGGTGGCTCAAACTTTAGATTTTTGGCTTTTTCCTCTTTTGTTTTAAAGCTAAATCCCTCTCTTGCTGCCGATACGGTAGAGAGCTTTTGCACCTCTGATTGTGTTGCAAAAGCTAAAATAATCGCATCTTCTGCATGGTGGAGGTGGTTATCTCTATTTTTATCTCCAACTCCCCATTTATGGCGAAGTTGAGCCGTCAGCATACCGTTCATGGTAAAAACATGCCGCTTCATTTTTGACTCTTTAAACTGAGCGTGTGCTTCAATGTAGTTTTTTACAAACTTAGAGATGTAGGAAGTGTCATTTTTGTTTCTATCTTTAAAACTATTTTCACTGCTCTCATCAAAATTTGTCTTTAATAGCCTGCTTTTTTTTGCAGATTTTAGGTTTTTTAAACCCTCTGCTCTTATACAAAACTCTTGCCACTCTTTTAGCTCTTTGTCTGCTCCAAAATACTCAAAGGGGGTTTTGTTTCCTTTATCTTGGTTCTGTTTCGTAAAACATAAAACTTTGTTGTTAAACGAATCATCAAGCGAGCGGCTATATGGCAAGATGTGGTCAACTTGTGTTGCAAGGTCGTCCATGAGATGCTCTGGGCGGATTTTAACACCGCTGTAAACGCACTCGCCGTTTTGCTCTTGCCAAAGTCTAAATTTTAGAAGCTCTTTTGCGCTCGGTTCTCTTCCTAATACCTCTGTTGCGGATATTTTGGCGGCTTCTTTGCGAACTTGAAACTCATTTTGCTCTTTTTTGATTTTTTGTCTGTCGTCATGTGATTTTTTGATATCCCTCGTAAACTCTACATGCACGGCATCAACAGCTCCATATTTTCTGGCCATGGCATTGTAAACAAGCCTCATTTGAGCTACCGCACGCTTTACTACAGGATTTGTCATCTCCAGATTTTCTTGTTCGGTTAGCGGCGGCAAAAAGAGTGATTTGTCGCCTTTAAATATCGCTTTAAAGTCATACCCTGCCCTCTCGCATGCTTTATCATAGTCTAGCCCATCTTCAAGAAACGGATTTATTTTTTGCATAGCTTTTGTGCTGATATGTCCAAAACCTGAAAAAGAGAGACTAACAAGAGCATTTGATACCGCTTCATGGTCTATAATCTTTTGCAACTCTTCAAAAGATTTTTTATCATCTTTTTGTGTGCTAAGAACTTTCGCAATCTCATCTAAAAGCTCATCGTTGTTTTCTATCTTGCCCCAATAGAGACGGTCTGCACTCTCAACTGCCTTTTGTATCTTCTGATATGCGCTAAAGTCTAGCAGTTTTGCACTCTCAGGCTCTTTTATCTCTCCTGTTTTATGGTCAAAATATGTCAAACCTTTGAACTGTGCAGTTTTATCAAAACTAAAAAGAGTTTTAAGTGTTTTGTATGTAAATGTTTTTGTAGTTTTCGCTTTATGTATAGCTTGGTTCATCTGCTCTTTTGTAAGAGCTAGTTCGCCCTCTTGTGTGATAATCCTAAGATTTTTTAGTTTTTGCAAGGCTCTGAATTTTTCAAATGTGTAAGCGGCTTTGGGGGCTCTTTTTTGGTCTGGCTCAAATGGGCAGTTTGCTACCATTCCCTCGACGGACTTCAGCGGTCTTTGGGTAAAGGCTATCTCTTTATAGCTCTCAAGCAATTCATCATTGACAAATCTACTTCCAAACTCTTTTTGTTTTTCAAAAACAGTCTCTATCTCTTTTATAAGCATGGCTCTTGAGATAGAATTTTCATAGTTTAGCTTACCGTCCGAACCCTTGCCGTTTCGTTTTTTGACTTTAGTTGAGATGTATTCGCCTATGGTCAGGTACGCACTCTCTTGAACTATTTTTTCATTTTTTTCTATTCCACCAAGTACAGCTTTTCCTTCACTGTCTGTCGGTTCTTCGCTTTTACGGTTTGAAGCATAGCCACGATGTTTTACGAGGTGTATCATGATGCGTGCCAACTCTTTGTTCTCAAGAGGTCTGTAAAGAGCATCTTTTCTTAGTTCCCAAACATCTTTTTGGTTTTTGTTGCCGATAAAGAGATTGTCAAGCTCATCGGTTGTTATGATTTTTTCACTAACCAACAATCTTTTAACAGCCCTTAGTTTTTGAGCTTTTCTTTTGGTTGTACGCCTTGCACTTCTGGCTTCTCTGCGTGGAAGAGCCAAAGATTTCCCATCTTTTGGGTGTTCTGCTATTGTAAAAATTCTGACACCGCTCTCTATTATCCCATTGTTAGCAGGATTTGTATCATCAACATTTGCCAATGCCCAGCCGATTGATGTGATACCTAAGTCTAATCCCAAAATTGTATTTGCCATTTCAACCCCTTTTAATGAAAGAGATTATATCATAACAGATGTAGTTTATCCGAGTGAGAAACGAGTGGGCTATAATAAACAGGTTATTGGTTCCTGTGTAAGGCTCTGAACACTGTTCATCCTTTTCAAAAACCATACTTCCTCATTAAAATTATTTTAACATCTCTTTAAATTACATAAACTTCTCAGCAACTTATCGGTACTCTGTCATTTATAAAAACTCTAAAAGGCTTAATATTGTCAGATAAACAAGATACACAGTTTGAAGATGCAGTAAAATATATGATGCTTCATGTTGGAGAAAATCCAAACCGAGAGGGGCTTTTAAAAACTCCACAGAGAGTTAAAAAGGCTTACGAATTTATCTTCGGCGGGTATAAGGAAGACCCCAGAGAGATACTAAAATCTGCTCTTTTTACAAGCTCTAACGATGAGATGGTTCTTCTAAAAGATATAGAATTTTACTCTACTTGTGAGCATCATCTTTTGCCGATTATTGGGCGTGTGCATGTTGCTTACATACCAGATGGCAAAGTGGTCGGTTTGTCAAAGATTCCTCGTGTTGTCAATGTTTTTGCACGCCGTATGCAGATTCAAGAGCAGCTGACAGAGCAGATTGCTGATGCGATTATGGATACGATTCAGCCAAAAGGGGTTGCAGTTGTGATTCAGGCGAGACATATGTGTATGGAGATGAGAGGGGTGGAAAAAATCAACTCCACGACAACATCATCGGCTCTTCGTGGGTTGTTTAAAAAAGATGAGAAGACAAGAAGCGAGTTTTTCTCTTTGATAAACTCTCCTACTGGCTCACGTTATTAGAGTTATGCCAAACAAGGGACGTATGAAGTGCCTTTAAAATCGCTCAGAGAGAAAATCTCAAACAAAAAGTACTCGGTTACATTTGGTGAAGTTGTAAAGATAAATGCGACTGTCATTACCGCCCGTGGTCTCAAAGTTAGTATCAGTGACATCGTAAAGATAATTTCCAACGAGACAAGCCAAGAGACGATAGGCATGGTTACAGAGATAGACGGCACAACTTTTTTTATCACTCCTTTTAGTTTTGTTGAGGGATTTTGCTCTGGCGATAGAGTGTTTTTAGACCAGACGGGGCTAAATATCCCAGTTGGTGCATCTCTCTTGGGGCGTGTTGTTGACCCTTTTATGCGCCCCATCGACGGCAAGGGAAGTATCGGCAGTTCAAAGCTCTCTCCCATCATTAAAGCACCTATTGCCGCTATGAAACGTGGTATGATAGATGAGGTTTTTCGTGTCGGAGTGAAGAGTATTGATGGGCTTTTGACATGCGGAAAAGGGCAAAAACTAGGCATCTTTGCAGGAAGCGGTGTCGGAAAATCAACACTTATGGGGATGATTGTGCGTGGTGCGGTTGCACCCATAAAAGTGGTTGCACTTATCGGCGAGCGTGGAAGAGAAGTTCCTGAGTTTATAGAAAAAAACTTAGGCGGCAATCTTGAAAATACCGTTATCGTCGTTGCAACGTCTGATGATTCGCCGCTTATGAGAAAGTACGGTGCATTTGCGGCGATGAGTGTGGCGGAGTTTTTCAAAGATCAGGGGCTGGATGTTCTCTTTATCATGGACTCGGTTACACGTTTTGCAATGGCGCAGCGAGAGATAGGACTAGCCCTTGGCGAACCGCCTACATCAAAAGGGTATCCGCCCTCCTCTTTGACACTTTTGCCACAACTCATGGAGCGTGCAGGAAAAGAGGAAGGCAAAGGCTCTATTACGGCGTTTTTTACGGTTCTCATTGAGGGAGATGACATGAGCGACCCTATCGCTGATCAGTCACGCTCTATTTTGGACGGGCATATCGTTCTCTCTCGTGAAATGACCGATTTTGGTATCTACCCTCCAGTGCATATCCTCAACTCCGCTTCAAGGGTAATGAGTGATATCATCTCTGCTGAACATCTTAAGGCTGTGATGAGGTTTAGAAGACTTTACACACTTCTAAAAGAGAATGAGGTACTTATCCGCATAGGAGCTTATCAAAAAGGGAGTGATGCCGAACTTGATGAAGCAATCAATAAAAAAAGTGACATGGAGAAATTTTTGATGCAAAACTCCTCAGCCCAGAGTAATTTTGACGAGACGGTAGCGACACTCCTAAAACTTATGGGTTCTTCATAATAATATCGAAATTTCTCCAGCTGTCTCTTCTTGGTCTTTGTGACTGCTCCTCTGTGATGGCAAGTTTTCGTGATGAGGATAGTTCAAAATATTTCATTATATGATTTATCTCACTGTCAATGCCAAAAATATCGACATAGGTGTAGATAATCGCTTCAGCACCTCTAAAGTCATGCGCATTTATAAGGGTTTGAATCCTCACGTGGAAGCTTACACGCAGCAAATCACCGATTTTATGTCGTCTGCTATGAAGCGCAAGAAGCTCTCCAAGTGTCTTTTTTACTCCTTTTATGTTTCCTGCAAGGGCATACTCTTCACATGTCTGCATCAGTTTTGACCAATGTTTCTCAAGCAACACGCCAAGTTCTATAAATTTGAGATGTTGATGCACATCTAAAATTTCATAACACTCTATAAAATTATTTTCGCTATAGGCTTTTTGCAGTGCCAAAACATGTTTATATTTGCGGTGTAACTCTTCTGTTTTTTGTGCCACATCTGGAATCTCTTCAAGCATGGAGAGAAGTTTTTTTGCCTCCTCTGCATCGCCTTTTTGTATGGCAGCCTCGGCTTTTTGGAACGTCTCTTCTATCTGAGAATTTAAGGCGATATAGTTTGGAATCTGCTTGAAGAGTTCATTTCTGTCTATGAGCAGATTGATAGTTTGAAAATCCCTCTTTTGAATCGCTTTGAGCAGTGCCACGAACTCCCTATTTTGTGTAAGCAGAAGTTTGATAAGCGGTTTTTTAGAGAGTACTGTGTTGTACTGTGCCAAAAGTGCTTTGGCACTCTCAAGATTGTTTTGAAGGATATGTCTTTGTGCATTTGAAAAAGCCAGTTTAAAGACCTGCTCCATCTTATGGTACTGAATAGTTAGCTTAAGCGGCTCATATTTTGAACACATGGCGTAGGCTAGAGCATATTTCTTCTCCAAAAAGAGTGCTTGAAACCTAAGATAGTGCCTGAATGCTTCAAAAAGCTCTTTTATTTTGGCAGCCTTTGAGGGTATCTCTTTGTATGGGCTTATGATTTGAAGTGCCAGTGCGCTGTTTTGGTTGATAAGAGCTTTTGTTGCACTCTCATAGCTCTTTTCAAACTTCTCTTCAAGCATCTTATACTCATACGAACCTTGAAGCATAGGCTCTTTAGCTATAAGTTTAAACGCTTCCGCAAGTGAGTTTTGCAGAATTAGAGAGCGAAGCTTTGCGATACCTGGGAGAGCGACATTGACTATCTTGTTATTTTCAAGAGCAGCGACTAAAGAGTCGCTTTTGCTTATAGCAACACTATGGATAGTTGTTTCAAACTCAATATATCTACTATGCGTTATTTTGTAGTTTTGAATATCAATAATTGCCACGCTGTTTGATTTGCCAATAACCATAAGGTAGTTGGGATTTGGCATGATAAGAAGCTGTTTAATTCCAAGGATAGGTATTCTTACGCTTTTATATGTATGCGGATTGTTGAGAAAGACAACATCAACGTTTCCATCACTGCTTCCAACTGCCAACCTGTTTTCATCCAAAAAACACAATGCGTCAACTCTGTTTTTACTATGTGTGAGGATATTTTTATTTGCTTGTGTGTAAAAGTCAATAACAAAAATTGCACCGCCATAACCACTGCAAGCAAATTGATTTTTATAAAATGTAAAAGCACTGACAAAGTTTTTGTCATCTTTTGTTTTTTGAGGGCTTTTTTCCCTCTCGTATGGAAAAGAGCAGAGCCTTGAGAGAAGATTTGATTGGTTTGTTTTGTACTGAAGCACTCTTCCGTTTTTTGTTCCAGCAACAATATAACTAGATGTCGCATCAAAACTCAAAAGCTGTATCTCCTCATCTTGAACCTCAATCTTTTGAAGAAGCTCTTTTGTCTCAATGTCAATGATAAAGAGAAACGGAGCGTTAGCAAAAGCAAAATAGTGTCCGTTTGGACTAAAAGTTGAGACACTGACAGATGAGTTTAGGGAGATGTGAGCAATGCTTTTTTTAATTTCACATGTCTCAAGGTCAAAGATTTTTACACCATGAAATTTTGTACTGTAAGCCACCAATCTATCATTGAGAATTGTTAACCCAGTGATATCGGATTTTGCACTTTGACACTCGTATATTTTAAGCATAAAATATTATAGAAAAAAAAAGTAGTATTTGAACTGAAAGTTGATGAAGTTGAGCCATAAAAATGGCTCAACTAGGTTAAAAATCTTTTGCTTCTATCTCAGAGTAGGCTTTCATAAGATGTTTTCCCATCTGTCCCTCATAAGCATCCCATTTGTGGTAAGCTTTGAGTTGTTTGTGTACTTCTGGTTTGATTTCATAACTCTCTATGCCATCTTTATACGCTTTTTCGGCACCCGCCGCAACTATCTTAAGATATGTCAAGAATGGTTCAACTGTCTTTTTTGGGTCTTTTCCTGAAGGACCATGCCCTGGAACATAGAGTGCATACTTTTTAAAGCCCTCTTCTTGTTTCATAATTTTTTCTAAAAGTTTGATGTTTTCAAGGATGCTTGACGATTCATCAAATGCTCCAAAACGATTTGTTATGAGATTGTCCCCGATAAAGAGTGTGTTAGAGTTGACATGTTCGATAAGTATATCAGTATCTGTATGTCCGCCGATAAAGTGACGCATGATAAATTTTTGTCCATCTACTTCAACAATCTGCTTGTTTTCTATGCCTTGCGTTGGAAAGGTAAAAGGTTTTGTTCCATCTAGGTTTCCTGTAAGTCTGTCCAAAATGCCATACCATGTCTCTGCAGAGTTGTCTTTTACCTGCTCTATCATATAAGTAAGTGCATAGATAGGCGCATCTGGGTACTTTTCTAAAATATTTTTATTTGCAAACCAGTGGTCACCATGCTTATGTGTGTTAAAAACTGCAATGATAGGCTTTTTACTTACTTTTTCTATTTCAGCAAGTATCTTCTTTCCAACATTGTAGTTACCGCCTGGGTCGATAACAATAAGCCCGTTTTTACTCTCAATGATGGCAGGATTGTTCATAAAGCCCTCATTTTCTTTACTCGGTTCTCTCTCTGGTCCATGCATTATATAGACATTTTCATGAGCTTTTTTAAACTCAAAGTTACCTAGTTTTCCAAGTGTAAAAGCATTGAGCGTAAGCGAAAATGCCATAACAACAGAAGCCAAAAACACAATTTTTTTCATCGTATCTCCTACGTTTTATATTGATATTTATTATACTTGATGTAGGATTAATTGCATATGTAAAAAATGAAAAGTTCAAAAAAATGGAGTAAAAAAAAAGGAAATGAGTATAAAAATCTCACTTCTGCAGTTGCAGAAGTAAAGATTAGAAGCTTCTTAGCAAGATGGGACGTTTCCGCTGTCGCTTGCAAAGTTGAAGAAGAAGTCATAATAGTGAGGAAGAAGTTTGCTATCCAAATCTTCATCTTTTACTTTTGGGCAGATAGTTTTAATCTCTTTTGCAAAATTTCCTGCTTTGTTAATCTCTTCCCATTGACCCTGAGTATGTTTTCCAGCCATAGCTGCACCACTTATGCCACACGCATCTTTAAGTTTTTTAGAGTACAGTTTTAAACCCTTATCAGCATCTGCACTTGCAGTTACTGCACCAACACTTAACATTAAAGCTGCACTTAATGCAATTTTTACAATTTTTGTCATTGTATCTCCTTATAATTTGTAGCATTCTAGCTTATAAAATATAAAATGAATATTTATTATAAAGATTATATATATTTTTTATAGACAGATGTAACAATTTGTACACATTTGAAGAGAGATAAAAATATTTATATGTAGGCAAGTAGTGAGAGAGTGAGAAAGAACTGCAAGGAAAAATCCTTGCAGCTAATTACTTTTAAAATAGAGATTACGCTCTACCTGAAAGCATTCCGTACATTGTCATTGGCTTAAGTGCGTAAACTTTTAGTAACCACCAAATCCATCTCTCTTGTGTTGGGTCAAGTGGGAATGAAGGAGTTGGTTTTTTGCTCCAGTCAAATTCAGCAAGCATAACTGTTCCAAGACCTGTGATAAGTGGACAAACAGTGTAACCGCCAAACTTAGATGATAGAGCCTTGCCTTCAATAGCAGAAACAAGATTTTCTACAAGAACATGGTACTCTTTACGAGCAGAACCACCAGTTTTACCCATTGGAAGTGCAGCAACGTCACCTAAAGACCATACGTTTTTGTATTGGATATGTTGAAGAGTCTCTTTTTCAACTGGTACCCATCCTTGTGCTGAACCAACTGCAGATTTTGCAACTACTTCAGGCGCACCCATTGGAGGTGTTACGTGGACGAAATCATACTTATATGGGAACGATTGACTTTTTGTTACCATTGTGTATTCTTCTAGGTCCTCATCATAAGCACCTTTTTCTTTCCAAGTTTTTGTAAATGTTGCAACTTTTTCAGTTGTATCTATGTCACTAAGGTTGTAACCAAAGTTCCACTTAAAGCCTCTTTTTTCAAACTGTTTTGTGATAGCATCAGCATACTCTTTGATACCAAAAAGTGCAGTACCTGCTGTGTTGAAAGTCAACTCAACTTTGTTTGCAACACCTGCTTTTTCTAGGTGAGCATGTGTTAGGTACATGATTTTCATCGGAGCACCACCACACTTAATAGCAGTTGCAGGCATACTAAATACTGCTTGAAGTTTTTCAGCACCTGTGTGTGCTTTTGCTTTTGCTACTAACTCTTGGATACCTTTCCAAGTGTCTTCTGCACCATCACGGAAATAGATAGAATAAGCTCCATTTTTACCGATTTTTTGTTTTACAACTGCATTGTCAGCACCTGAAGATGTGATAACACCCTCTAAACCTTTAATACCGCCATAGTTAAGAACAAGACCTGTAGCAACAATCATGTGGTCATAAGAAACTTCTTCTTTACCATCTACAACTACTTTGTTGTTGTCTGGATCAAAAGCAGTTACGCTTCCTTTGATAAGTTTTACGCCACTTGGAACAAAATCATCTCTATTGTAGATGATATCTTTTTTGTCCCATACGCCTGCTGCAACAAGAGTTTGTCCTGGCTGATAAGAAACAGATGTAGGATCTGGCTCGATAACTGTTACTTCAAGATTTGATGCAGTGTTTCTGATGAGTGCTGCTGTACTCATACCTGCTAAACCGCCACCAACGATAACAATTTTACCTTTTGCACTGCTTGATGCTGCACTAGCAGTTGTAGCACCAACTGTTGCACCTGCAAGTACAGAAGCCGCCAACGGAGACATTGTTAAATACTTAAGAGCATCACGACGAGACATAATCTCTGGATGCTTATCAACTTCGTTCAAAATCTCTTCTAGGATTTTATTCTTTTCCATCTATTTTCCTTGTTTTGTGATAAAGATGTCAATTCTACATGCTTCATGCTTAAGAGAGTTTTAAATACCTTAGATTTATCCCTAAAATTGCGCAATTTGGCGAATTTTTCCATTTTATTTTTTACGCATAAATATACATTTTATTTATAATAAGCAGGGTTAATAATACAAAATATGGCTTTTTTTAATATGGTTGTTACTAGTTGTTAACTTTTTCGTATTATGAATTGAAGAAAATGTGAGAATATTTATCCTATTTTATATAGAGAAAATGGAGAAGCGGTGTGAACAAAAGAGTCAAAAATGACTCTTTTTGTTTTTTTTAGTATCTATATCTAAAGTAAACACGTATGTCTTGAGCAGTTTCTACAGGATCCATTCCCATTGCTTTTGCTTCAGACATGCTAAATGGTGTTCCACCGTCTCCAAAGAAACCGTTTGAACCTGTGTAGTCATACTCAAGATAAGTATATCTAAGTTGCATAGAGAAAACATCTTTGATAAGTGGTTGAGTCCAGTATGCTTCATACGCATCACCACGAACTGCCATTTTTGAACCAATCATAGTATCTTCACCGTAAGTAAACGGTCTCCAGTATTTTGAACCGTGGTTATACTCAAGACCAAATTTTCCGCCTGTCAAGTTTGGCATTTGTGCGCCAAGCCAGATTGAAGTACCTGCTTCATCTTCGTCGCTTCCTAGCATACTGTTTGCATCCATGCCCATCATCCCGATTGCTGCCAAAGCATTTGCCGTTCTGTTTATGCTTACATCAGATGTGCGAGATTTTGACCAAGCAAATGAAGCAAAAAGAGTTGTCTCATCTAAGAAATCGTTGATTCCATCGCCGATACCGTCTGTTTTAAGAGAGATTGCCGCACCGTCCATATCTCCTGCGCTCTGCATAGTATATGTTCTTGCGCCAGTAACAAAATCCATATCACTTAAATACATACCTGGAACATTAAATCCTCTATAGAATTTTGTGATTACAGAGTACTGACCGTTGTCATAAGGCTGGAAGATTACACCTAGCATATCGACATTGTCAAGATTCTTACCATCTTCAACATAGTTAGGCAAACTTGAGCCGCCTACAGGTGCGCCAACAGCTTGTGTTGCTTCACTTGCCCAGCCAGTAGCATTTGTGAGACCTCTACCAAGGCAGAGTTTGAAGTACATTCCAGAGATATATTTGTCAAGTTTCATCGCTGCTGATGCACCGTCGAACTCCATGTTGATGATATGTCCCATTGGAGATTTTGCTTGATCATCATCTCTTAGGTTGATAAGATAACCATTTGTTGCAGGACGACGACCCGCACTTACAGTCCAGCCCACTTTCCCAGTGTCAAAACTCCATAACCAGTATGCTTCTCTTAGTTTGATAGTGTCATCTGTAAGAGTTTCGTTGAGAATCCAGTCAAAAGTATCAAATCCAAAACCTGTACCTCTTTGTCCGTAACTTGCGCCGTATGCTTTATTTACTGCAAGTTGACCTTTAAACATCATGTTCTCTGATGGTGCATAGCCCATACCAAGCCATAAACGATTTGTGTAAAGCGCATCGTTTTCGTACTTGTTGCCGTTAACAGTTTCATACTGTAAGTTGTCATAAGAAGTTCTAAAGTCAACATCAAATTTGATGTTATTCATTGCAGACTGTGCATTTACTTTAGAGATTTTAGTGTCTTGTGCTTTGTTTGTTTTTTCTAGTTGCTCTATCTTTTGCTTGAGTTCATCAATCTGTTTTTGCGTTTCAGCGTCCGCAAAAGCCATTGTACTCAAAAAAGCAACAGCCGAAAGCGTTACGATTTTTTTCATCTTTAGTTCCTTTTTCTATTTTGGTGTATAAGATATTATCATAAAAAAGCTGAAAATAGTTGAAAGATATAAGCCGTTTTTATGGACACGTATGTTGTAAAGATAAAATGTAACAGATGGTACTTTTATAAAAAATCAGTATATTTTATTGATGATAAGTTGTGCAGATATTTTTGAATTGAACTCATTTTTGACAACTCTGTAGCTACATGTCAGTTTTTTTTGCGGAGCAAATCTAAGTACTTTTTTAAATTGTAGCAGTTCAAGGGAGATGGCATCTTGGGATTGTACTACTTTGACTTTTGAGTGCGACTCATCTTTGCCAAAAGTTTTTGTCTCTAAAATCTTCGCATCTTTGAGCAGAAAAAGTGGACGGGTGTTTGCTTCGCCGTATGGCTCAAAACTCTCAAGAAGGTCTAGGAGTTCATGGTCTATCTCACTGCTAGGAAGCATACCGACGACCTCCTCTAGCGGCAAAAAATCGTCTGGGTTTAGTTTTGCGGCACTTATGTTGAGTGCGTCTCTAAATGGAGCTAGGTTCTCTTCACAAAGTCCAAGTCCTGCTGCCATTTTATGTCCGCCAAATTTTGTTAGAAAATGACTGTTCTCTTTGATAAGGTTGTGGATATTGACATTGCCTATGCTTCTGGCACTTCCTTTTGCTACGCCATTCTCAATGCTTAGAGCGATAACTGGTTTTGAGAAATGCTCTACCAGTCTTGCCGCAACGATGCCCACAACGCCCTCATGCCATCCCTCTTTGGCAACGACGATAACGGTGTCGTTGGCATCGGCGAGAGCGAGTGCCTCTTGTGTTGCTTCTGCTTCTAGTTCACGTCTTTGTTCGTTGAGAGAGCTTAGAGTTTCAAAGGCTCTGTAGGCTTCATGGGTGCTTTTGGCTCTAAAAAATTCGAGTGCAATGCTCGCATCTTCAAGCCTTCCCGCTGAGTTGATGCGAGGGGCTATCTGAAAAGCTATATCCTCTGATGTAACCGCTTTTTTGCCTAAAAAATCTCTAATGATGATAGAAGAGGGACGCTGTGAAGTCATAAGCATCTTTAGCCCCTCTTTGACAAGCGGTCTGTTTATGTTCGTAAGGGGCATGATATCGGCGATGATGGCGATACAGAGGATGTCCAAAAAAGAACGCATATCAATGGAGAGGTCAAGCTCTTTTTTGAGAAGTGCCAAAAGCAGCCAAGCCACTTGCGCACCGCATATCTCTGCAAATGGGTATGAGCATTTTGAGAGTTTTGGGTTTACTATGGCGTACGCCTCTGGAAGTATCTCAAGTGGCGTGTGGTGGTCTGTGATGATAAGCTCTATGCCTCGCTCTTGGCAGATACGTGCCGCTTCAATCGCTGTTATGCCGTTGTCAACTGTGATGATGATATCTGCATCAATGCGCTCTAAAATGGTAGGGCTGACACCATAACCGTCATGAAAGCGGTTTGGTATAAATGTCTCAAGCGGGTAGGGGATTTGTCTAAAAAAATCAACCATGATAGCGGTTGCACTTACGCCATCGACATCATAATCGCCAACGAGGGCGATTTTTTTGCCCTCTCTTACCGCCTCTGCTATCTTTTTTGCGGCTTTTGGTGCATCATGTAAAAGTGCGGGATTTGGAATCTCGGAGAGCTTTTTTTCGTCAGTTACTCTTGAGCGAAGCATCGCTGCGAGTGAAGCTTTGCTAAGAGTGGGAATGTTCTCAAAGATATCCATAAAAGAGCTGTTACTCCTGTTGCGCTATAGCGAGTGTTGCCGCAACAAATGCAAGGATAGATGGGTTTGGAGTTTGGAGTCTTGATGTAAACTCTGGGTGGAACTGAACGCCCAAGAACCATGGATGGTCTTTTATCTCCACTGCTTCAATCAGTCCGTTTGATTCGCCCGTGACAATCATGCCAGCGTCTTCAAGTGCTTTGCGGTATGTTGGGTTTGCCTCGTATCGGTGACGGTGTCTCTCATGGATGGTTTTTTCTCCGCCGTAAGCTTTGCGGATAAGTGAGCCCTCTTTTGTGTCGCACGGGTACTCTCCAAGGCGGAGTGTTCCGCCCATTGGGGATTTGTGTGTGCGTAACTGCGTGTTGCCGCTTTGATCCATAAAGTTGTCGATAAGATAAATCATCGGGTAAGGTGTGTTTTCATCAAACTCAACGGAGTTTGCACCCTCAAAACCAAGTACATTTCTCGCATACTCCACAAGTGTGAGCTGCATGCCAAGGCAGATACCAAGATATGGGATTTTGTTTACTCTTGCGTATTCGATAGCTTTGATTTTGCCCTCAACGCCACGGTTTCCAAAACCGCCTGCAACTAAAACAGAGTCACAGTCGCTAAGAAGTGCTTCTGCACCTCTCTCTTCTATCTTTTCGCTGTCCACCCAGTGAATCTCAACACGAGTATCGAGATGTGCACCTGCATGGATAAGAGATTCTGTGAGTGACTTGTAAGCCTCTTTTAGTTCGAGATATTTTCCGACAAAGCCAAGAACGATACGGTTTTTAGGCTGTACTATCTTTTTAACCAGAGAGTCCCAATTTTCCATATTTGGGATAAGTTCGCCAAGTTCCAACTCTTTTGAGATAGGTTTTAAGATATTTTGTCTTAAAAATGACATCGGAACATCATAGATGGAAGCCGCATCAAGTGCCTCTATGACGCTGTCTGAAGAGACATCACAACTCATTGCAAGTTTTTTCTTGAAAGTCTTTGGAAGTGCATTTTCGCTTCTGGCAATTATCATCTGAGGTGTGATACCGATGCGGCGAAGCTCTTGAACGGAGTGTTGTGTAGGTTTGGATTTCAGTTCACCCGCCGCTTTGATGAAAGGGATAAGCGTCACATGTACAAAAAATGTCCCCTCAACCTCATCATCATGCTTCATCTGGCGAATTGCCTCCATAAACGGAAGTCCCTCGATATCTCCGACTGTACCACCAAGTTCGACGATAAGTATCTCATGTCCCTCGCCTGCTTCTTTGATGCGCTTGACGATTTCGCCTACAATGTGTGGGATAACTTGAATCGTCTGTCCAAGATAACCGCCTGCACGCTCACGCTCGATAACTGCAGAGTAAACCTGTCCTGTAGTGAAGTTGCTGGTTTTAAGGTAAGAGGTATCTAAAAATCTCTCATAGTTTCCAATATCAAGGTCGGTTTCTGCTCCATCTTTTGTGACAAAAACTTCTCCATGTTCAAGCGGACTCATAGTCCCAGGATCGACATTTATATATGGGTCTATTTTTAGCATACCGACTTGTTTGCCTGCGTGCTTGAGCAGTGTACCAATACTCGCTGCTGTGATCCCTTTTCCAAGAGAACTTAAAACACCGCCTGTAACAAAGATGTATTTTGTCATAAAATAGCTCCAAAATGTCAATTAAAGTCCTAATTATAGTGAAGCATCTCTTAAAATTGCATACATCAATACCCTTTAAAAATAGTAGGCTATAAGAATATTTTGCTAAAATAACAGATAATCTAGCGCAGAAAGATTCAGATGGATTTTGTACTCTTATATATAGTAGCGGCTTTAGGTCTCTCAACTGTACTCAACTTACTTTTAAAACGGCTCGGTGTATCGCAAATCATAGGCTATATACTCACAGGCACTATCATCGTTTATGCTTTTAACTTGAAGCACATGAACGGTTCACTCACTTTGGAACATATTGCCGAATTTGGCATAGTTTTTTTAATGTTTACTATCGGGCTTGAAATCTCTTTGGCAAAAATGAACAGTATGCGGACAGAGATTTTTTTTAACGGTTCTTTACAAGTCAGCTTTACCGCACTCATCATTTATGTCATCAGCCACTATGTTTTTTCACTTGCATCCACCCCAGCTCTTATCCTCTCTTTGGCATTTGCACTCTCTTCAACGGCGGTGGTTCTTAGTTATCTAAAAAGCTCAAAAGAGATAAACAACCCTTACGGTCAGCGTGCAACTGGGATACTTATCTTTCAGGATATTGCGGTCATTCCTATCTTGATTCTTTTAGGATTTTTGACAAACTCAGGTACAGAATCCATCCCTGTGATACTTAGAGATACTTTTATAAGTGCGGTTTTGATTATCGGATTTATGTTTATCGTCGGAAAAAGAGTTATGACTTGGCTTTTGCACTTTTCTACTTCAAGCGAAGTTGATGAGCTTTTTATGGGTTCGGTTCTTTTTATAGTAGTAAGTGCCGCACTTTTAGCCTCGTTTGCAGGGTTTACCTACTCTCTTGGAGCTTTTATCGCTGGCATGATTATTGCAGAGACAAAGTACCATCACAAAGTAGAATCTGATATCGCACCTTTTAAAGACATACTTCTTGGAACATTTTTTATCGTTGTTGGCATGAAGATAGATGTCGCTTTTCTTCTTGAACATTTTGCCCAAATTATTGCTATTTTTGTGCTTGTTTTTCTTTTAAAAACGGCTATTACCTATACGATTATGCGTATTACCTCATCACACACACGCTCGCTAAAGACGGCACTTGCACTCTCTCAGGTCGGGGAATTTTCATTTGTTATCTTTGCCGTGGCGAGTGTCGGGGGGCTTTTAGACAAAGAGCTTGAGTCACTTTTGGTGCTGGTTGTTATTCTCTCGATGGTTATTACACCGTTTTTTATCTCTAAAATAAATAGATTTGTAAGCCATATCAGCAATTATCAATACTTAGGGCTAGACACTTCTGCTTTTGTTTCACGTAAAGACCATGTCATCATATGCGGATACAGTGTTACGGGAAAGTTTGTTGCAAAGCATCTTGATATCATAGATGCGCACTATGTCGTCATCGACAACAACCCAAAACATGTTCAAGAGGCATTGAAGGAAGGGAAAGAGGCGTATCTTGGGGATATGTCAAAACTCTCTTTGCTTGAGGCTATTCATGCGGAGAGTTCGGCGGCGGTCATCGTTACGCTTGATAACATTGAGAAGAAAAGAGCTGTCTGTGAAGCGGTGTTAAAACATACAAAAGATGTAAACCTTGTCGTCAAAGTATCTACTCTTGAGGATAAAGAGAACCTTCTGGATTTGCCAATCACGTCCGTGGTGGATGACAAAGTGGAAGTGGGGCGTATCTTGGTGGAGCGAATGATGACATGTCAAATTGGAGCAAAAAGACGATGAAGAAGATTTTTATAACAGATTTGGATCACACATTTTTGCGAACTGACCTCTCGCTTAGTGAGTTTACAAAAGAGACTTGGAATGAGGCGGCAAAGCACTCCATCATGAGCGTGGCAACGGCTAGAACCTACAAAAAAACGCTTCAGTTTATCAAAGATATAGAGATAAATGCCCCCATGATTCTGCTTGATGGTGCGCTTATCGCCACGGTGGAGAAAAAAATCATCCAGACAAAGTTTATAGGTAAAGAGGTTGCGGATGTCATCATTGATGAGGGGGCAAAGTTTGGGATTTACCCGTTTATCCTCTCTTTGGCGGATGCCTCTTTGCGTGAAATATTCTCCTACTCTACCACGCTAAATGCACATCAAAAAGAGGTTCTCAAAAATTACAAAAACGATGACCACCACCATCAGCAGACGAATCTGCGTGCCATGGATGACAACTTTAAGATAGTCTATTTTGGAGATGAGGAGCTGTTACGTCCTTTGGCTGCGCATCTGCAAGCTCTTTTTGGGGATACGCTCAAATACATCCTAGCCCCTGAAGCGTATGTGGGATGCTATTTTTTGACGGTTTTGCATAAAGATGCGGACAAGTCACACGGCATAAGAAGTGTGAGCGAGTATGTGGGATTTGACCTTGGCAAACTGACTGTTTTTGGGGATAACTTTAACGATATAGGCATGTTTGAGTTGGCGGGAACTTCCGTTGCGGTTGCAAATGCACAACTAGGCGTGAAAAATGCTGCAAACATAGTTTTGCCTCACACAAACGACGAAGATGCGGTTGCACGCTACCTTGAGGCTCTTAAGCATGAGTAGCAAAAATTCTGTTTTGCCGATGGTTATCATAGGCGTTTTGTTTTTTATCTTTGGTTTTGTCACTTGGCTCAACGGCTCGCTTATCCCATTTTTAAAAATTATCTGTGAACTTAGCGAGTTTGAGGCACTTTTCGTCACTTTTGCGTTTTACATCGCCTACACCGTTATGGCGTTTCCTATGGCTTTTGTGCTTGAGAGGGTAGGGTACAAAAACGGTATGATGCTCGGACTTTTTGTAATGGCGGTGGGAGCTTTGATGTTTATACCATCAGCACAAAGTGCAAGTTTTATGCTCTTTTTGTCCTCTCTTTTTGTGCTTGGAAGCGGACTTACTCTTTTGCAGACCGCATCAAACCCTTATGTTGTGCATCTGGGAGATATAAAAAGTGCGGCGATGCGCATCTCTATCATGGGCGTTATCAACAAAAGTGCAGGGGTTTTAGCACCGCTTCTCTTTACGCTAATCGTTTTTTCCGATATGCCCTCCATCACAACGCTAACACCGCAAGATAAGGAGCTTATGGCATCAAAACTTATAGCCCCTTATCTTGGTATGGCACTCATACTTCTCTCTCTTGTGGCATTGGTTCGCTTTTCGCCTCTGCCTGAACTTGAGCTTGAACAAAAGAGCGACAAGGCAAAAAAGAGCATTTTTGCATTTCCTCGTGTGGTTTTGGGTGCGGTTGCACTCTTTTTTTATGTAGGCATTGAGGTTATCGCCGGAGATACTATAGGGCTTTATGCGCAGAGCTTGGGGATGCAAAACGCCACCGCTCTCACATCTTACACTATGGTTTTTATGGTTCTTGGCTATATAGTCGGCATATTTTGCATACCCAAATACCTCTCACAGCCAAAAGCACTTTTTGCTTCCGCACTTCTTGGGATACTTTTTATACTAGGTATTGTTTTTAGCGGAACAAACCACACCTTTTTTGCACCGCTTCCGGACACGGTTCTTTTTGTTGCACTTCTTGGTTTTGCAAACGCCCTTGTCTGGCCCACCATCTGGCCGCTCGCACTTGAGGGCATAGGAGCGTACAGCGCAAAAGCAAGCGCACTTCTCATCACATCCATAGCAGGAGGCGCACTTCTCCCGCTCCTCTTTGGTAAAATCGCCTCTTTTGGAAGTATGCAAGAGGCGTATCTTCTGGGCATAGGATGTTATATCTTTATCCTTTTTTATGCGATTAAGGGGCATAAAATCTCGTCGTGGAGGGGTGAATGATTGTTCATAAGAAATTAACAAACGGATTTGAGTACATAGAAGTCAAAAATGAGGCGGCAGAGGCAAAAGTTGCTCTGCAAGGCGCACATCTTTTTCATTATGAAAGAGCGGGTGAAGAGCCGATTTTATGGCTTAGTGAAGCGAGTGATTTTGAACTTGGCAAGGCAATCCGTGGCGGTGTTCCCATCTGTTGGCCTTGGTTTGGGTTCAATGAAGACAAATCTCTGCCCCAACACGGTTTTGCAAGAACGTCGTTGTGGGAGTTTGTAGGCAGCGATGAGGTGGACGTAAAAACAACAGTTTTGACTCTTAGGCTCACTCATGATGAAAAAACATTTCAAATCTGGCACTACAAGTTTCTTTTGGAGCTGAAAATTACCATTTCAGACAAGTTGAGCATGGAGCTAAAAACTACAAATTTGGATGATAGTGCATTTAAAATCTCACAAGCACTTCATACTTACTTTAGCGTTTCGCATATCTCAGAGACAGCCATCAAAGGTTTAGACAAAAAGCCCTATCTCGATGCGCTGACATGGAAGAAAGAGCTACAAGAGGGCGATATAACCTTTAACCAAGAGGTTGATAGGGTTTATCAAGAAGTTGATGGCGAGATAGTTTTGGGCGATAAAAACCGAACTATTCACATCAAAAATGACGGTTCATCTTCTGTAGTTGTATGGAATCCATGGATTGAGAAAACGTTAAGGATGAGTGCTATGAAAGAGGATGCTTACAAATATTTTGTTTGTATAGAGTCAGCAAACGCCTTTGATAATGCAAGAATTTTAGAGCCGCAAGAGTCACACACTCTTGTGGCTAGTTTTAGCTAAGCAAAACAGAGATAGGCAATGCTAAAAATTTATATCCCTCTTTTTGCATCGGTATGATATGTTCACCCATATAAAAAATAAACCCGCCTCTAAAATTATCGCCGCTATTTTGAGCAAGTTTTACAAGTCCTCTTAGTTCCGAACTTTTAATACTTGTAGATGCTTTTACCTCGATGCCAATGATGTTTGCATTACTTTGCTCCAAAACAAAATCGACTTCATAATCAGCGTCTCTATAGTGATATATCTTCGTCGTTTTTTGAGCATAGGTTGTATGTTTTAAAAGTTCCGTATAGATAAAGTTTTCAACAAGATTTCCTAAATGCTCTCGCTCTTTTAGTATAAGTGCTTCTTTATCTATGCCAAGCAAGTGAGAAGCTAAACCCGTGTCGATAAAGTGAATTTTAGGGGTTTTCACCTCTCTTTTGCCTCTATTGGTAAAATATGGATTTACTCTTTTGACGAGATAAAGAGCCTCAAGAATCTCTATATCTGACTTTACTGTCATATCTTTGATGGCAAGATGAGCCGCAAGAGAGTTGTATTTGAGAAGATTGGCATTGCTGTGAGCCAAGAGCAGAAGCAGTTTAAATATTTCAGATTTATTTTCCTGACTCACTCGCTTTATAAGGCTCAAATCTTTCTCAATACGAGCGGCGATATAGCTCTCAAACCAAGCATGAGATACTCTTTGTGGTTTATCGTACACGCCCGCAAAACCGCCTTTAGTTATGATGTCAACCTGTTCTTCTACGCTTAGGGCTTTAAAACTTCTGTCTGCAACCGTGCCATTAAAGAGTATATCTATAAAGTTCTCACTTCTTTGGTGTATCTCATATTGAGAAAAAGGGTAGAGATCCACACTCACCATTCTCCCCGCTAAAGATTCATTTATTGCACTCATCTTAAAAAGGTCTGCACTTCCCGTTAAAAGAAACATACCGTTTTTATTTTCTTCATCTACAACCATTTTTAGAGCTTTTACAAGTTCGATTGCCATCTGCACTTCATCTATGACCGAAGGTGTTTTTGAGAGTTGCTTTGCAAATGTTAGCGGATCATCTTGTGCGGCTTTTAAAATTGTTTCATCATCCATCGTATAGTATCTAAGTCCTAGTTCTTTTGCTATCTCTTTACTGAGAGTTGTTTTACCAGATTGACGAGGTCCTGCGATGGTTACGATTTTAAAAGATTCCAATAGCTCCAAAATATAAGGTTTGATATTTCTCTTTATAAACATAGTATTCTCCAAAATTATGAGTCATTATAACATATATTATGAATTAACAGAATGATGATTATGGATAATCTGAGTGTAAAATATGATATTTGTAGTTTTTAATGCCCTTGAATGCGTCTATTTACCCATTTGGATTTTTGTTATTTTCTTTGCATCGAGTCCGCAAATGCGTTTGATGACACAAGAGTTTTAGAGCCGCAAGAGGTGCGTACTCTTGAAGCTACTGTTTTTTAAAACCCTATCTTAACCCCGCCCATAGCACTATAAGACTCTTCATTTTCTCTAAAACTTGCATTGACAAGAGCAAAGAGGTGGCTGTTTTGCGTGAGAGATACATCCCCGCCAAGAGAAGTGGTTAGAACATCTCTTCCTCTATTTGCCGAAGCAATGCTAAAGCTTCCTGCATTTGGTGCCGCACTGAAACGACCCACTAAAGGGGCATTTACATCTCCAAGCTCATGTGCATAACCTATAGACGCTTCAATAGTTTTTTTGCTGTTTTTATCATTGTCAAAGATGTTGAGGACTTTTAGCTCTGTAGTAAGAGCATGAGAGTTAAATGTTGCTTTATCGACACTAAGCGTTGAGCCTGCTGTGCCACTTTCTGTATAGGCATCTTGCGCATATCTTTGTGCCCATCCACCTATGCTTGGCTCAAGACGCAATGTTTTTGAGAAGTGGTATTTGTACGCTGCTTTGGCTTCTGCTAAAAGAGCAGTGCTGTCATAGCTTGCATTTGTGCTTCCGCTTAACATATTGCGAGTAGAGTCTGTATCGTAGATACCACCCATACCGCTAAAACTTAAGCGATAGTTTTTTGTCTCATTTGCAAGATAAGAACCTAGCTGGTAAGAGTCTGTATCTGCATCTGCATCGCTTTGTTTCATATCGCTGCTTAAGTAACCAAACGACGCCCCGACTATCCAGTCTCCTATGTGCTTGTCCAGACCCGTTTGAACTCCTGCCGAAGTTGTAGTTGTGTCATATATGTTGCTTGAAATATCTCCGTCTGTGTAGGTTTTTCCGCCTACTGCACGAATCCATAGTTCATACTCTCCCAGTTTTTGCGGATCCGCAAAACCGTTTTCTCCTACCGCTCCAGCATCGCTTAGATGTTTAAATATGGATGTCCAGTCTCCATTGTCCGCAAATGCAAGAGATGCAAGACCTATACCCCCGCTGCCGCTGCCAGACATGCGGGCAAAGAGCGTTGAGCTAAAGTTGCGTATAAAAGTGGAGTTTTGAGATGAAATTGCTCCCAAAGATGAACCGTTTAGCTGTGATAGCATTGTTGCAGCCCCAGCGTCATTTGTGCCGTCAAGCACATCAAGGAGTGTTTGCATATCTGCATTTGGTGTTTGTATATTGTCCAATATCGCTCCCACCGAAGCTGAATAACTATTCGTCCCTTTAGAGGCATATGCTATTGCACCATCACGGGCGAGGTTGAGGGTCACAGCATTAGCCCCATAGGTAAGTGTTGGGGTTAAAAATGCCAAATCATCAGTCACACTCGCAAATGTTCCCGATACCCCTCCCGTAGCCGAGAGGATATTATAGGTCGTATGGGTGTTCCATGTCCCCGCACTGTCGGAGTGGACGGCTACTGTTCCACCGTTAATCGTCGCTGTTCCTGTTGCGGCGACTTTGGAGTTTGTCCCATTCGCATAGGCATTGATACCGAGTGTTGAGCCTGCGTTCATCGTCAGATTACCCGCAACGGTGAGGGTTGATACATCGGTAGGGGCTAAAATCCCTCCGCTTGCCACGGTCGTACTTCCGACGGTTCCGCTCCCTGCCAACGTCCCGCCGTTGTTAACACTAAACGCCGAGGTCGAGGTGTCGCCCGTGACGGCGAGTGTACCACCGTTGATCGCTGTTGCTCCCGTGTAAGTATTCGTTCCGCTGAGGGTGAGGGTTCCCGCTCCCGTTTTGGTCAGTCCCCCTACCCCTGAGACTTCGCCGCTAAATTCGACGTTATAGCTGTTTGTATCGACCGTACCACCTGCAACAGTAGTAAAAGTAGAGCTGTCATCGTAGGTGAGGTTAAATGCGTCATGCAGATAGATAGGGTTGGAGAGGGTGAAGCTTCCTGTAGCGCGGAGTGTTCCGCCTGCGAAGTTGACATAGTTTGAGAACCCTTTTGCGGTCATGTCTGCGGCGCTTGAGACGCTAAGCGTGCCCGTTAGGAGGTTGGGGGAGATGAAGGGGGATGTGTTAGTTGATGTACTTGTGGTTATGGAAGCATAATTTGTTATTGCATAGGTTGTTGTATCAATGACGCTTAAACTATTAGTATCACTAGTAACATATATTTTTGTACCATCAGGAGAAATAGAGATACCGATTGCGCCCGTAATACCATTGATGGTTTGAATAACCGTATTGGTTGCTGTATTGATGACTAAAATTCTATCTGAATATGGATCTGCCACATAAGCTTTTAAACCATCAGGGGAAATGGAAATACCCGTTGCACCACCTATGCCTGTTATAGTTTGCATAATCGTATCGGTTGTTGTATTGATAATTGATATCGTATCTAAATATGGATCTGCAACGTACGCTTTTGAGCCATCAGGAGTGAGAACGATCCCCCAATTACTGACCCCTGTGTTTATCGTTGCCGTGACGGTGTTGGTCGCAGTATTGATGACGGATACTGTACCGCCATAATTTGCAACATATGCTTTTGTATCGTCAAGGCTAAGAGCAATTGCGACTGGGCTTGAGCTTCCTACATATATCGGCGCCGCGACAGTGTTGGTTGCAGTATCAATTACCAATACAGCGTCATTGTTTGTATCTGCCACATATGCTTTTGTGCCGTCAGAACTGATTACCAGCCCATAAGGATAGGGTGCCATGATTGCTACGGTTGCAACGCTCGCTCCTGCATAAGCGTTGTATCTTGTGACTGTTCCAATACCATCATTAGCACCGTAAAACCATGCACCTGTCGGAGAGATACCGACCGATTGTCCAGTTACCCCTGCGATGGTTTTTGTTTTGGTCGGGTCGGAAGCATTGAATATGGTGAGATTTCCGCCGCCATTGACATACCCGAAATTCGTAATCGCAGGATCGAGTGCGAACGACGAGGTAGCGAGAACGGCAGATGCCGCGACGGATAGGGTGAGTTTTGAGAGATTTTGGGTCATTTTGAGGTTCCTTCTTTTTTTAGATTTATGAGTTTGGCAAATGCCTTTTGGATGTCAATATGTGCTGATTTGATATAAGGCTGTGAAGCTTCTGTAAATGGTCGCATACAGACATTGGCTTCAAAAAGGACAATTTTTCCATTTTCTAAAATGGCACAATCAATCCCAAAAAAATCAAGCTTTAGGTAAGTGTGTAAATAATGACAAAAATCATCAAATATTTTTGGTGGTGATAACATAAACTTTTCCTCTTCTTTGTTATGGTAATTATCATCTATCGTATCGTGGCGAAGATTGATTTTCCACTCTTGCGAAATCAAGTAATGACGAGGATACGCTACGCCATCAATTACAAAAAATCGTGCTTTTCGATAAAGCCCGTCAGATGATTTAAAATCGATAAACTCACTGATAAAATATTCTCTTTCATCCAAAGAATACGCATCGAAATCGGCTAAATGATAATCATCAATGCGAATTAAATCTGTTCCACCGTGTGAAGAGACAGGGCGAAATAAAAATGCTTTGCCCTCAAAATATTTTTGGGCTGAGTTGATGATGTCTGTTTTTAAATGCGGTTTTATACGATAAGTTTTTGGGATGATAAAATCTTTATGCGGTGGAAGATTTTGAGAGAGTTCATCTCGTTTTGTTTTACGGATATTTTGTGTTGTGTTGAGCATAGGTAAAATATCTTTAAACTTCATATCATCCAAAAGAGCCAACGAACGATTTTGAATTTCAGGGTCACAAATAGCATTAAAAACTATATCTGGCTTAAATGGCAGCTTAATGTTTTGCAACTGCTCCACACCGCCTAAATGCAAAGTAGTCACTGTGGTATTTGGAATAATTGTATCTTCCAAAAATGAGCTATTCCCCTCAAAAAAGAGGGCAAACTGTCGAAACAATCCATCATTTTGAATGACAACGGCTTTGTTGTCATCGGGGATACCGATGATTTTTAGGATGTTTAGAGGAGTCATTTTAAAGATTCTTTTGATTGGGCTATTTGACTAAATACAATTATTTTTGCATGAATATATTTTTCAGATATATTATGAACCAATAAATCCATATCCCTTTGTGATTGAAAATGGCTCATATCAAGAATAAAAAGGT
>JAOTSA010000134.1 GCA_030247515.1 Sulfurimonas sp.
GGTTTTTTGTTTATACTATTTTAAAAATTATAAAACTGGAAAAATATAGTGACAAAAGAAAGTAAAATAGAACAAGACTTTATAGCAAAATTACAAGATTTAAAATATATTTATCGCCAAGATATCAGAAGCAAAGAAACACTAGATGCAAATTTTCGTCAAAAGTTTCAAGAACTAAACCATGTAAATTTAAGTGATGCCGAATTTGCACGACTTTTAGACAGTATCATTACCGGCGATGTTTATGGTTCTGCAAAAATCCTAAGAGAAAAAAATAGTTTCGTTCGAGATGACGGAACCCCGCTTTACTACACACTTGTAAATATCAAAGATTGGTGCAAAAATAGTTTTGAAGTGATAAACCAACTTCGCATAAATACCGACAATTCTCATCATCGTTATGATGTCATTTTACTCCTCAATGGTGTTCCGGTCGTTCAAGTAGAACTTAAATCTTTAGAGATTAGCCCCCGTCGAGCAATGCAACAAATCGTGGATTATAAAAATGATATTGGCAATGGCTACACAAAAACACTGCTCTCTTTTATCCAGCTTTTTATAGTGAGCAATCAAACAAACACATGGTATTTTGCCAACAATAACAGCCGTCATTTTAGCTTTGATGCAGATGAGCGGTTTTTACCTATTTATAAATTTGCCGACCGTGACAACAACAAAATCACTCAGCTAAACTCTTTTAGTGAACATTTTTTAAGCAAATGTGTTTTAGGCGAAATGATAAGCCGCTATATGGTTTTGGTGGCAACGGAGCAAAAACTTTTAATGATGCGACCGTATCAAATGTATGCAGTCAAAGCGATAGTAGAGTGCATCCATCAAAACTGCGGGAACGGTTATATTTGGCACACAACGGGAAGTGGAAAAACCCTCACATCATTTAAAGCTTCCACACTTCTAAAAGATAATCCCGACATAGAAAAATGCCTTTTTGTAGTTGATAGAAAAGATTTAGATAGACAAACAAGAGAAGAGTTTAACCGTTTTCAAGAAAATTGTGTGGAAGAAAATACAAACACCGACACACTTGTAAAAAGGCTACTTTCAACAGATTACTCCGATAAAGTCATAGTTACCACCATCCAAAAACTCGGACTAGCGTTAGATGATACCAATGTAAACAAGTACAAAGAGAAGCTAAAACCATTAAGCGATAAAAGGGTAGTTTTTATCTTTGATGAGTGCCACAGGAGCCAATTTGGAGAGAACCATAAAGCCATAAAAGAGTTCTTTCCAAATGCCCAGCTTTTTGGTTTTACAGGTACACCGATATTTGAGCAAAATGCAACCTATAAGCAGATAGATGAAGATGAAGCAAGTTTCAAAACCACGCTAGATATATTTCAAAGGGAACTCCACTCCTACACCATCACAAATGCCATCGATGATGAAAATGTTTTGAGATTTCACATAGACTACTACAAACCCGATGCAAAAGTAAAAACAGGCGAAACCATCACCAAAAAAGCAGTAGCAGAAGCCATACTTGACAAACATGACGGGGCTACGGCAAATCGTAAATTTAATGCCGTTTTTGCAACAGCATCCATCAATGAAGCAATAGAGTATCAAGCACTTTTCAAAGCTATTCAAGCTCAAAGAAAAGAGTCAAATGAAGAGTATAAACCTTTAAATATCGCTTGTGTTTTCTCTCCACCGGCTGAGGGCAACAAAGACATCAAACAACTTCAAGAGGATTTGGAGCAAGAAAAAGAAGATAATGAAGTAAACCCAAATGAGAAAAAAGAGGCTCTAAAATCGATACTGCAAGATTACAACAACCAATATGGCACAAACCACAATCTAGCAAATTTTGACCTCTACTATCAAGATGTACAAAAACGCATCAAAGATCATAAATACCCAAACAAAGATTATCCGCATAAAAATAAAATCGATATAGTCATAGTCGTAGATATGCTTTTAACAGGATTTGATTCACAATACCTAAATACCCTCTATGTAGATAAAAACCTAAAATATCATGGACTTATACAAGCCTTTTCAAGAACAAACCGCATCCTAAATGACACAAAACCGTATGGAAATATACTTGATTTCCGTGGGCAACAAGATGCGGTAAATGAAGCAATCGCACTTTTTTCAGGCAAATCTACCAAACCAGCCAAAGAAGTATGGCTTGTGGATTCTGCTCCCGTTGTGATAGAAAATCTTAACATGGCAGTAGAAAAATTAGCTTCATTTATGACTTCACAAGGATTAGAAAACAGACCCGAAGAGGTAAATAACCTAAGGGGCGATGAAGCAAGGGGTCAGTTTATAAATCTTTTTAAAGAAGTACAAAGACTAAAAACCCAACTTGACCAATACACGGACTTGAGTGATGAAAACAAGGAAACCATCGAGCAAATCATCCCACAAGATACTCTTAGATCATTTAAGGGAATGTATCTTGAAACAGCTACAAGACTAAGAGAAAAACAAGGTAAAAACACTGAATCA
This sequence comes from Sulfurimonas sp., assembly GCA_030247515.1. GTDB lineage: Bacteria > Campylobacterota > Campylobacteria > Campylobacterales > Sulfurimonadaceae > Sulfurimonas. Next base: position 2,482 of record JAOTSA010000134.1, read on the forward strand.
TCAATAGATCAGCTTGATTTTGAATTTGTCCTTTTTGCTCATGCGTTGGTGGACTATGATTTTATCATGGGGTTAATCGCACGATATACTCAAACAACTAAAAAACAGAAGATGACCAAAGAGGAGCTTTTGGGCATCATCGAGAGTGATGCTAAATTTGTCGATGAAAAAGAGGACATTAGAGCTTACATAGACACACTTGAAATAGGTTCAGGACTAAATGAAGAAGATATAAAAAATGGATTTAAAGAGTTTAAAGCAAAACTAACAGATACTAGACTTGATGAAATAGCACATAAGCATGGTATAGATAAAAAAGATTTTTCTAACTTTATAGAGCTTATTATGAGCAGAATGATTTTTGATGGGGAGTATTTGACCGATTTGTTAGCTCCGCTTGAACTTGGTTGGAAACAAAGAAAACAAAAAGAAGAACAATTGATGCAAGATTTGATACCATTACTTAAAAAACTTGCAGGTGAGCAAGAGATATCAGGGTTAGGTGTTTATGAGTGAGAAAATGAAAAAAATGCCAAAATTGCGATTTCCTGAGTTTGTGAATAGTGGGGAGTGGGAAGAGAAAAATCTTGGCGATGTCGGTAAAGTTTCAATGTGTAAGAGAATTATGAAAGATGAAACTACTGAAACTGGAGAAATTCCATTTTATAAAATAGGTACTTTTGGGAAAAAAGCGGATGCTTATATTGATAAAGAACTTTATGAAGATTATAGAAAAAAATATTCGTTTCCTAAAAAAGGCGATATTTTAATATCTGCTTCTGGCACAATAGGAAGATTAGTTGTTTATGATGGGCTTCCTGCATATTTTCAAGATTCAAATATAGTTTGGATTGATAATAATGAAGAGCTTGTTAAAAACTCTTTTTTATCATTTTTCTATGAAACTGTCAAATGGACTACATCAGATACAACTATAGCTAGACTATATAATGATAATTTAAGAAGCGTACATATTTTAAGGCCATCAATAAAAGAGCAACAAAAAATCGCCGATTGTTTAAGTTCGGTTGATTCTCTTATCTCTGCACAAAGCAAAAAAGTAGAACTCCTAAAAGAGCATAAAAAAGGACTCATGCAACAACTCTTCCCACAAGACGGCGAAGAAGTACCAAAGTTGCGATTTCCTGAGTTTAAAAATGCCCCTAAGTGGGAGGAGAAGCCATTAGGAGAAATTGTAGAAATTTTAAATAATAGAAGAATGCCTATATCTAGTGACTTAAGGGAAAAAGGTTTATACCCATATTATGGGGCTAGTGGTATCGTTGACTATATAAT
>JAOTSA010000135.1 GCA_030247515.1 Sulfurimonas sp.
GGAATATCTAGTTTAATACTAAAAACTTTATCTAACATTTCATGATTATAGAGATGCGCAGCAGACGCAACAATTCTAATATTGCGAGAAAGTACAAAATCTAAAATCTTTTTGATATTTGGTGAGTTTTCTAAGTTAGTAATGATAACTTGACTTGTGTTTTCAAGAGCAAGCAGTAATTCATCATAGTTAGATGCGTCCAAAATAGGTGCATCTGGGAGTATATAATGCGCTAAACTACTTTTTCCAACACCTAGCTCCCCTCTTATGAGAGCATTGACGCTAAGTGTTTTTAAAAGCGTAGCTGTTTTGAATGCTTGTGCAGAAGATGCAGAAGCAGTTATATAATTAGCATCCACAACCTGAGCCACCACTAGTGCCACAGCAGCTATCTTGCTGGTTTTCTACAGGGACTCCACTCATAATCTCTTCAGCAGATGCTTCTCTGATATTGTTAATCACCACAAGAAACACCAAATCTTTTCCTGCTAGAGGGTGATTAAAGTCTATAATAACACTTTCATTTCCAATCTCTTGAACAACAACCTGAACAGTACCGCCATCTTCACCTTGTCCATAGAGAGTCATCCCTACTTCTAGTTCAATACCTGCAAACTGATCTCTTGGGACTTCTTGTTTGGCCTCTGACTCATACGCACCATACGCATCTTCAGCTTTAACCAGAACCTCTGCTTTTTCGCCTATTGACATGTTGACAATAGCATTCTCCAAACCAGGGATAATTTGACCTTTGCCAAACATAAACACAAGTGGCATACCACCAATATTGCTATCTACTACTTTATCTCCATCACTAACTTCATATTCTATAGAGACGATTTGATTTTTTTCTATTGCCATTTCGGAACACCTTTAAAAATATTTTTACGGATTTTATCAAACTATTATTTGATTGAGCTTAATTTCTTTTTTGCAATCTCTGCCTGTGAACTCTGTGGATATTGTGAGACAACTGCATCATAAAACGTTCGAGCATTCTTCTTATCACCACTGCTTTCCATAGAAATAGCTGTATGCAATAAAAGCGTTGGCATATATGTAGCTTTACTTTCAAGTGTTGCACTCTTTTTAAAGTATGCTATCGCCTCAACATGATTATTTTTATAATACTCTGTTTCGCCAACCATATAGTGAGAATATGCAGGTTTATAATTTTTCTCAATAAGCTCTTTGTAGAGTTCTGACGACTCCTTATAAAGCTTTTTATCATATAGCTCTTTTGCTTTTTTGTCTAGTTCTGCATTGGAGAGACTTTTGACATCTTGTACTTCAGTCTGCTTGGATTTTGGAGTTGCTTTAAGCTCTTTTGACAAAAGATCTTTAAACTTATTTACATCATTTACTAACGCATTAAACTCATCTTTTCGTACATAAGATTTATTAATTTCATCAATAAGTTTAGAGATCTCTACTATTTTAAGGTTAACCTTCTCCAACTCTTTAGTGCTAACATCCATAGATTCCATAACTCGTTTACCATACTCACTTTTACCGCCATTTTCAGAGGATTGTTTCTCTTCCAATGCTTTTAATTTGAGTTTATTTTCACGACTGGTGGCATTTATTGATTCAATAACAGTTTGCAGTCCATCAATTCTCTCTCTAAGTGAATCAACTTCATTTGCCTGATTATTACTTTTAACAACAACTTTTTGAAGATTTTTTTTTGTTTCAAGGAGTGTTGCCTCTGAAGAAGAGAGACCATAAGGATTAGGATTATTTAAATCCCCAGCACCGAACGCTGATGGTTCGGCACTGAGTAAATACGAAGGCAGAATGATTGCCAATAAGGCAACTGTTTTACTATTCATTAATTATGGTAAAAGTTTGAAATCAACTCTACGATTTTGCGCCCAGCACTCTTTTGTCTTGTCTGTACATACAGGGCTGCTCTCGCCAAAACTTACCATAGAAACACGACCAGCATTAACACCTTCAGCAACTAATGCTTTTTTTACCGCTTCAGCTCTTTTAAGACCTAGTGCGAAGTTGTACTCATCACTACCCCACTCATCACAATTTCCTTCCAATTTAACTTGGAATTTACTTGCTTTAGAGTTTGCTACAGAAGCATCAGCAGTAACACTTGCTTGCATGTCTGCTCTGATATTGAACTTGTCAAAATCAAAATAAACTGACTTCATCTCTTTTTGTATTCTAGCCATATACTCTGCTTCTGTCTCCGCTACCGCTGAAGATGCAGGTGTGCTAGCAGATGAACCAGCTGAAGCTGGAGCAGTTTGTGCTGCAGTAGCAGCATCAGTTGCCTGAACTTGTGGCTCTTTATCGCCACAACCACTTAAAACCAAAAGTGCTGTTACAGCACTTGCGAGAACGATACTTTTCATTTTTACTACCTTGTGTTTAGTTTGCGCAATTATATCTAAATAAATTTAAATTTTATTTAGACCAATCGACTTTTACCAATCTATTGATTGAATTTTTCCAGATTGCAGTGGAAAAAGAAAGTTTTTATTATGATTAAGTCTAATAATTCCGATAGAACTTTGAGATTGATAATTTTTTACAAAAATAATTGCATCACCATCTGTTGAAAATTTTGGAAACTCATTAACTCCAACGGCAGTAAGTCTTCTTACCATGTCTGTTTCGGTTGATGCAAGATGAAGATTGAATGTGTTGTTTGAAAATGAGTCCGAACTCTCTCTTGCCTTATACGCAATATATTTTCCATGAACACTGCAAGCCGAATTACTTTTTCCATAGTAAACAACCTGTTCAACAGCTCCAGAATTTATACTAAGTGAAAATATATTTGGGTAGCCTAATCTATCGGAAACAAAAACTACTTTATCATTTCCCATAAACTGCCCACCTACATCAATTCCTCCAAAATTTGTCAATTTCTTAGTTCCCTGTGTTTTGACATCATACAAATAAATATCAGGTTGACCTTGTGGAGCCATAGTAAGCAACAGCTTAGAGCCGTCCTCATTAATGTCAGAACAAATCATCATGCCATCTGAGGATTTAATAACTTTGCTCTTTCCAGTCTTGAGGTCTATATATTTAAGTGTTGGTATATTTTCAGCAAGTGCAGTATAGTAAAAAGCACTCTGCTCCTTATTTGCCCATTTTGGAAAAACGTTAAAGCCCCCCTTAATCACCGAATGCTGATACGTTAAAGTATAGTCAGTAACAATCAGCTCGCTTACTTGCGGAGAAATCATTCTTGAAAAAATTACTTTTCTTTTCATCCACTCTACAGGACTCTCCCCCATAAATTCATTGATATCAAAAGCCATAGTGTGTGCTACAAACATATAGATATCAGGATTGTTAACCTTATAGTTTTTAGTAAGAACAACATCATTTTTACGCATGAGTCTCATCTCAACGTTAAAAGCACGAGTATCATCCTGACTTAATCTATAACGTAAAACATAGTTCATATCTTTATTTTCATATAAAACCTCAGAGGCATCATAATTGACATTTCTATAAGATTTATCAACATTGAAAATTGCAAGCACATTCAAATCTGCCGCCATAGCTTTAAAAAACTTATTTTTAAAATTAGAATCAAAGCTAACAGAAGCATCCTCAAGTGCAATACTTGGCAGAGAATCTGCCTTCTTTACTACATCAATAGTTGCATCACTTGCAAATAGAGAGATGACAACTAATAAAACTGAAATAATGAATTTCACATAAGCTCCTTATTCT
>JAOTSA010000136.1 GCA_030247515.1 Sulfurimonas sp.
GCTTAGTTGTTTCTTAAAAAGATAGCACTTGTCATGTGGCACGAGAGAAAAGTATCCCCGTTTCGCATACTTAAAAAAACCATAACCAGAACGATAAAACATGACAGAAAGTACATGCTCAAAAAGCTTGATAAAGAGTATCTAAAGTTTGTCGCCAACGAAACTCTTTATCCCCTGTGGATAGCTCAAAATGAAGAGGATATCTTTCAAACAACTTCTCTTGAGTATAGCCCGCTTGTAAGTATCATTACCCAGACATACAACACGGAGGCAAAGTACCTCAAAAAGATGCTTGAGTCTGTTGTGTCACAAACATACAAGAACTGGGAGTTTTGTATAGCAGATGATGCTTCAACAAACAAAAAAACAGTTCAGATTTTACAAGACTATGAAAAAAAGCACAAAAATATAAAAATAGCGTATAGAAAAACAAACGGACATATCTCTGAAGCGACAAATACAGCCATAGAACTTGCAAATGGCGAATATCTGGCATTTTTAGACCATGATGACATGCTAGCACCAAATGCTCTATATGAAATGGTAAAAAAACTCAATGAAAACAGAGAGTTAAAACTTATCTATTCAGATGAAGATAAAATAGATGAAAATGACAATCGCCACTCCCCGCACTTCAAGTCTGGTTGGAACCCAGATATGTTTTTTTCACAAAACTATATCTGCCATCTCACTCTTATCAAAAAAGAGGTTGTAGGTAGCATCGGCGGTTTTAGAAAAGAGTATGAGGGAAGTCAGGATTATGATATGCTTCTGCGAGCTTTAGAGTATGTGGAGTACTCACAGATAGATAGAGTGGAAAAGATTCTCTATCATTGCAGAGTCATTCAAGGTTCAACTGCATATCAGGCAGGAGCAAAATCTAATACACATTTGGCAGGATTAAAAGCTCTCCAAGACTATTTTGCCAAAAAAGACAAAGCCATAACAGTAGAAGACGGACTTCTTCAAAATACCTACAAAGTCAACTATCCATTGCCCACGCCAACGCCGCTCGTCTCCATCCTTATCCCTACACGAGATGGTTACGATATTCTTAGCAAGTGTATAGAGAGTATTTATGCTAAAACGCTCTATCCCAACTATGAGATTATTGTCATTGACAACGAAACAACTTGTAAAAGAACTTTGAACTATTTTAAAAAGATTAAGACATACAAAAATTTAACTATTTTGGAGTACCGTGCCACTTTCAATTACTCTGCTATCAACAACTATGCAGTAGCACATGCCAAAGGTGATGTAATTGTGCTTATGAACAACGATGCGGAGGTTATTAGTCAGGGATGGCTGATAGAGATGATGCAGCATGTTATGCGAGAAGAGATAGGTGCGGTAGGTGCAAAACTATACTATGACAATGACACGGTCCAACACGCAGGGGTTATTCTAGGTCTTTACGGATGTGCAGGGCATAGTCATAAACATTTTTTAAGAGATGCAGATGGCTATTTTGGTCGTCTAAAAATCATCCAAAACTACTCAGCAGTTACAGCAGCCTGTTTGGCAGTTCGAAAAAAACTCTATGAAGAGGTAGGCGGACTTGAAGAAGAGCATCTTACGGTAGCATTTAATGATGTAGATTTTTGTATTAAGATTTTGCAAAAAGGGTATAGAAATCTCTGGACACCATATGCAGAACTCTACCACCATGAGTCCATCAGCCGTGGAGCAAATGACACGCCGCAAAAAAAAGAGAGAGCAGCCAAAGAGGTCGCTTATATGAGAGATAAATGGTTAAGTCAGCTACAAGAAGATAAGATGTACAATCACAATCTTACGAAAAAAAATGAAATTTTTGGGATAAATATATGAAAACAGCAATTTTTATACTTGGGATGCACAGAAGTGGAACATCGGCACTTGCGGGTGTACTGGAACGCTTAGGAATTGAACTAGGTAGCGAACTTTATCCTGCTGGTCCTGATAATGAAAAGGGTTTTTTTGAAAATGTAAAAGTTCTTGAACTGAACAAAAAAATTCTTTCGGAAAATAACTCAGCATACGATGATACAAACTTTTATTTTTCTATAAATAAAGATTTATTTAATGGTTATGTAGCATATGCTGTTCAAATTTTAGAAGAAGAGTTTCTTTATAGTAAACTATTTGCAATCAAAGACCCAAGGCTTTGTCTGACCTTTCCAGTTTGGGAAGCAGCCCTTAAGCAATTAAATATAGATGTTAGAATTATTTTGCCATATAGAAACCCTTTTGAAGTAGCCAAATCTCTGAAAAGTAGAAACCTATTTAGTGTTGAAAAATCTCTTCTTTTATGGACTAAGCATTTTTACAGCGCAGAATATTTTAGTCGTAATTATAAAAGAATTTTTATCGATTTTGATGCACTTGTGCATGATTTGGAAGCCCAAGTTTTACGTATTCAAAATTTTTTAGGATTAGAAAATGGTAATCAAAACAATATAATAGGCTTTATAGAGTCTAGATTGAAACATAAAAATATTTCTTATGATAATATCAAGGACTCTATTCCCTCATTTATCAAAGAAATTATACTTCTTATGAAAAATGTAAAACTAGATGAAGCGCCGTTTGGATTGTTCGATCAACTTAGAGAACAGTATATCGCAACTGCAGAAATCTTTTATAGCATGGATGTATTGGCTGATTTGGAAGTAATAAAAAATCTTAGAGAAGCAAATGCTTTTTTATCACAAAAATTGGAGTATTTGGAACAGTTAGGTCACAAAGCAGTTTTAGATACTGATTATTATTTAGCAGAAAATACAGACGTTAGAGAAGCAGGAATAGACCCTTTAAGGCATTTTGTAGAAAGTGGTTTTTATGAAGAAAGATACCCAAATGAGTATTGTAAAATAAACAAAATAAAGCCAAATGAAATTTCTAAAATAGATAAAAAGTTTTATGAAATGTATAGGCAACTGAATATAGCTCAGAATTTCAAAGTATCGCTTGAGCAAGACAACTCTCAAAAACAACAAGAACTAGAGCAAAAAACTCAAGAACTAGAACAGAGTTCACAAACTATCCAAACGCTTGCAACCCAAAAAGCAGAGATAGAGAACAACTATGCTCAAAAACTACAAGAGATAAGTGTTCTTAACGCAAGCTTAGAAGAGATGAACAACACTCTCTCAAGCACCATAGAAACAAACGCACAACAAAAAGCCGAACTAGAAATTCAAATAGCAGAGATAAACCAAGAGCTTCAAACAACATCTCAAAACCTAGAACAGACACAAAAAGAGAAAGAGACACTCTTAGAACAAAACTCTCAAAAACAGCAAGAACTAGTACAAAAAACAGAAGAGTTAGAACAAAAACAACAAGAACTAGAGCAAAAGACTCAAGAATTAGAACAGAGTTCACAAACTATCCAAACGCTTCAAACCCAAAAAGCAGAGATAGAGAATAACTATGCTCAAAAACTCCAAGAGATAAAAGAGTTGGATGTGCTTTTTGATGAGACGATGAATGATTTAGAAAACGTAAAAGAGATGCTTGGCAGTGATATTGCTCAAAAGCAACAAGAGATAGAACAAAAAACAGAGGAGATAGAGCAAAAAACTCAAGAACTAGAACAGAGTTCACAAACTATCCAAACGCTTCAAACCCAAAAAGCAGAGATAGAGAACAGCTACTCTATCTCTGCTTTTTGGGTTTGAAGCGTTTGGAT
>JAOTSA010000137.1 GCA_030247515.1 Sulfurimonas sp.
ATCCATGATAATATTCCTTTGAGCTTTTATATCATTTTGAATTTTTTGAAGTGCTGAATTTATTTTTGCTTCTTCTTTTTCTAAATCTTTCAAATCATTTTCATAAGCTGAAATATGTACATCGTATTCCCATCTCATTATTTCCCAAAACTCTTTTTTAATGCTGTCTTTTACATTTTTCTTATTTTTGATTTTTTCATTATGCTTTGTAATTTCTTGATTTATTTTTTCTATAAGCTCATTAAAATCTTTCAATACTTGGCTAGAACTTTGAAGAGTCACTTTATTACTTGGAATTTTTATTTTATTTTTGATAGCAGTTATATTTTTAGATAAAACCGTAAGTAGTTTTGTATGTAAGCTTTCAAGTTCTATTTTTAAAGCATTTGCATAATTATTAACTAAAAATGAATCTATAGCTGGAATAGTATTTTTTATTGTCTGATATTGAAATTTTAATCTTTTCAATAAATCAATCTTATCCTCGTATATTTTATCAAAGTAGTTTTTTATCTCATCAGCTAAATTCTTTGTAACTGTTTTTTGTTGACAAAATGGGCAACTTGCGGTTTCGCTTATCTCATTAGGTAGATAATTTAGACCTAGTTTAACCCAATCAGAATTTTGAAATGTTTCTATTAAATTTGCGACTGTACTATTTTTATTTCCTACAATAACTTCATCAAAAATACTGTTGTTTTCAAGTTCAATTACCCCACTTAAAACAATTTTCTGGAGAGGGTCTAAATTAATAGCATCATCACCTTCAATTTTTGAAATCTCATTTTTCAAATCATCTGTTGTTTTTGTAGGTTTAGTCAATGGCTTTGCTAATGATTTAATATGATTAAATAGTGCATCTTTGCTACCTTTAACACCTTCTAAACAATAATCTAAAATTCTGTCTCCACCGCTAAAAGTTGTTTTAATGTTCCATATTTTTTCAGTAGTTTCTGACAATTTCTTTTTTTTATTGCCATTAGCTCCATTTATTTCGTCTAATGCTGTTTTTTTTACTTTTTCTTGAGTTTCTAATTTTTCAATTTCAATCTTTGCATTTTTTACATTTTCTTCGGCTATGACATTTGGCTCTGATATTGTAAAAACACCTTTTAAATCATCTTTTTCATAAAAATTTTCATTAATAAACTCTTGATTATATACGAGTATTTTTGCTGTTTCTCCACCAATGATAGTACAGTTTCCAAATTTAGTATTGTTTTTATCTTTTAAAAAGTTTGATAAAGTTGTTTTTCCTGTTCCATTCAAGCCATAAACAAGATTTATTTTTTTATCTGTATTTAATGCTCTTTCATGCTTATAACTAGCAATATTTTTTAATTTTATGGAAGTAATCATTTTTTATTCTCCTTAGCCGTCATCTCTTCATACATTTTAAAGAGGTATTCTAGGCGTTCTTCGTCGCTCTCAAATGGTTTGGGGCGGTAGCATTGTTCTATTGCCATATCTAAGTTATGGTGGGCTTTTTGTAAGCCTTCTGGCATTTTATTTGGGTCGTAGAGTTGGGCTAGTGTTTTTTGGCTGTGTTTTTCTCTCTCATCTAAAATACCCCATACAAGCTCGGTAATCTCATCTTTTTGTTTTTGTGAGATCTTTGGGAATGGGAAGGTGTTGTAAACTAGAGCCGATGAGTATCGATAATCTGTTTTCAATCTTCCTGCAACAGTTCGCATCCAAACCATGTGCATTTTTGAAGTCAAAATACCAAAGTCTATAATATTACCACCATAAATTGCACTTGCTGAATTTGCGATAATAGTTTCACTATCTACAAATCCAATAGGTATATATTCTCTTCGCTCAGAAGATACATTTGGAACTAAAATTGTTAAATCACTTTTTTTATACCGAATTTCTACAAATCTATGCGGAACTTTTGCATACTCCTGTGTAGCTTTTTTCTGACTACCCAATCTCATTAATTTTACTTTTTCGATTCTATGTTTTATTTCTTGAATGGAGTTTGCAAATTCTAAATTTTTATCATCAATCCATAAACACCATCTATCCTGACCTCTAATAAACTCACTTGCACCTAAATATTTGTAAATTATTTTTGTTAAAGCAGGATATTTTAAAATTAATTCATCTTTTTCTTGTGTTGATAAAATTAAATTTCCACCATCTTTTGGAGCATCTCCTAAAACCATTTTAGATAATTTCGAAATTGATTTAGATTTTTTTGAAACGATTGAAACTGTTGAACTTGTCAAGTAAGCATTTATAAAACCAACTTCTCGTTTGATATTTTCTTTAAAAAGCCATTTTTTTATCGCAAGATTTTTATTTGATAAACCAATAATTGCAACGGTAACTCCTGCATTGTCTTTGGCATTATTTTTCCATTTAAACGATTGATGAGCAAAAAATATTTCTGAATATTTCAATAAATTAATCCATAAATATTCTACCTGTTCGCCTTGACAAATTGAATTTGTGGTAACAAACGCAAGTTTAGCATTTATGTTTTGAATATATTTTGCACCTTTGTAAAACCAACAAGCTATATAATCAAGATTTTTGTAATTTTTAATCCCTTCAAATACCCTTGCCATATCCTCTTTCTGCTCTTTGTTCTGCATACTTGCTCCCAAATACGGCGGATTCCCCAAAACATAAATCTCATCCCCTTCATTCTTCGGGCAAACCTCTTCCCAGTTCAGCCTCGTAGCGTTTCCATGAACAATATTTCCTCCATCATGAAGCGGTAAGCTTGGGCTTGTTCTGCCGAACTCTTCATAAAATTTCAGGTTCATCTGGTGTTCTGCCAGCCATAGAGACAAAATCGCTACTTCATGCGCGAAGTCGTCTAGCTCTATTCCGTAAAATTGGGTAAGTTTTATCTCACTAAATACAAAGCTTTTTTGTGATGACAAGCTATCTATTCGCTTGAAGATGCTCATCTCAAGTTCTCTTAGTTTCTTATAAGCGATGATAAGGAAGTTTCCGCTTCCGCATGCGGGGTCAAAGATTTTGATATTTGAGACTCTTACATGTAAAGCTTGGAGTTTGGCTTTGCTCTCATACGCTTTTTCAAACTCAAGGTAGAGTTCATCCAAAAAAAGTGGTTCGATGACTTTCATGATGTTTGGCACGCTTGTGTAGTGCATGCCCATTCCACCACGATGCTCTGGAGTTACCACCGCTTGTATCATACTTCCAAAGATGTCGGGGTTTATCTCTGACCACTTTAGCTGTCCGACTTCTATCATGAGTGAACGAGAACGGGTTGTAAAAATTGGGAGCTTGACATGTAAAGCAAAAAGTCCGCCGTTTACATAGGGAAAAGCATTTAGATATGCGGGTGTGTTTGGCTCTCTTTTGATTTCTGGAGTGTTGAAAATGGTAAAAAGTCTTTGCAGATAGCTGTCTAAATCACTTCCGTCCAACTGCGTGTGCGAGGAGATGGAAGCGGTGAAAAGATTGTCCTCGAAGATGTTCGTATCTTCTGCAAAGTAGCAAAACAGAAGTCTAGTGAGAAAAACATTTAGAGAGTGGATGTCCTCTTTTGTCTCAAAGTGATTGTTTTTTTGCAGTTCGTCAAAGAGTTTTGCCATCTTGAGTGAGGCTTTGACATCGCCTGGGTTTTCGTCTTGTAATCTGGCTTTTTCCCTTCCTTCAAGCGGAAGGTATAAAAGACAGTG
>JAOTSA010000138.1 GCA_030247515.1 Sulfurimonas sp.
AACTTAGAAATATCATGGATGAACTTGTCATAACCTTTTAAATTATGCAGCTTTTTTAGGCGCATAATCTGGCTGATTGGTGGAAGCATATTTGAAATTATTTCCATAAACTATAAGTTCTGTGATGCTTTTGCGTTCTCTTTTATATTATCGTTTATAGCTTCATGTCTTATAAATTTTTTATAAGGTAGATTCAATTTTTTTATATAGTGATATACGAGCGGATGAGTGTTGTTATTATAGATAAAGTTAATATTTTTAAGAGTTTCAAGCACTCCGATATGGTCAAAATCATTTTGCCCATAATTACATGTACATCCAACGATTGAGCTGTTTTTGATATTTTCCATATCTGCTTTTTTATATTCTGAATAATCTTCTTTCAAATAGACTGTATCAATGTTCCACAGCGTATCTGTTTTATATTGGTAGTTTTGAAATAAAGCAAAATAATCGCTGCTGTAAAACTTCATATCAAATTTATTGTAGAGTTCGTTAAATGTCCTTATTCTGCCTATTGTGTTAAACAAAAAATTCTTTATATTGTTGATACAAAATAATTTCTGAGTGAATCTTATATCTCCTTTTTTATTTGTTTGAACAACTCCTGAGAAGTTAAAAGCGCAAAGCATTATAAAAAGCGTGCTTGTTTCGATACCGAATTTTTTATCTTTTTGGAGCGATTCAAACTCGGCAATCCACTTTTTTTTGACTATGATAAGATCCTCGGCCGCAATAAAAAGTTTTTGATAAGGCATGACAATATCACATCTTATTCTCTCAAGATAATATTCAATCATTTCATCTGCATAATCTCTGATACATTTATGCATGATGATAATGCACCTACTGATGTCATTTACGATTATTTCCTTGACTTGATGTTCAAGTAAAGCGTCCGAGAGTGCTTTAAAAGAACCGCCCATCCCAAAAAAACCATCTATATATGTGTTGAATTTATTTGTTTTTGTCATTTCTGTAAATATTTCGTTTAGCTCTTTTTTCATTTTCAATTTTCCGCCTGGATAAGAAACGATGGTTTCTTGTTTCTTTCCAAATTTTGCTTCAATTGCTGCAAGGTATGTTTTTTTAAACTCATCTTTTGAAAAACTGGCATTAAAAAGTATTTGATTTGTGCTTAAACTCTGCATTTTTTATCCTTTATTTTTAGTGTAAAAGAGATTGGATCAATGCAATCTCTTTATGGAAATCGATACTATAAGTTTCTTTTAACGCCTCGGCTTCGAGCATCTCTTTTTTATCGATTGATTGATTAAAAAGTTTTTTTATTTCATACTGAAGCACTATTTTTGCAGCTTGAGAATAATCAGGTGTTTCTGTTTTTTTAACTGCGGGCAAATCTGTTATTTCTAAAAGAACGCTGTCTGTCTTTTGCTCAATCTCGGCCATCTGCTTATCTATGGTTTGGTTTCTATCTGCTTCATTTTTTTTCTGCTTGAGTTTGCTTAGAATGGATTTCAATATGCTATTTGTGATATCTTCCACATTCAAAGATAAAATTTCTTTTTCAAAAAGATTGAAATTTAAACCCAGTAAACATATGTTTTCAAAAACTATCCTTTCAATTGCTTCACGGGAATCTGCTTCATATAAAATCGATTGCACTTCTGGCGATAGTTTGTGAAATGATTTCACATGAGCTATTTTTGAATGTATGCTTCTGGTGTCGCATTTTAGATATTCTGCCAGCTCTTGCACCGTTTTTGTCTTTGTGTGGCTCTCTTTATGAAGTTCAAAAATAAGCAAACTGATTTCAAGATATGACATTTTTCTTGAAGATAGGTGCAGGTCAATTTCAAGCTTTGCTTTTTGAGCTTCATTTAGATCTTTATTTACAATAACTGCGGGTATTTTTTGAATATTTAAAGATTTGGCGATTATGACCCTTCGGCTTCCAGATAAAACATTGTAATTCTCATCAATCACAATAGGCACCAACACACCATGCTCTTGAATATTCATCTTTAATATATGAAAGGATTGAATATCTCCATCTGTTGCCAATACTCTTTTTTCATATTTAAGTTCGTTGACATTAACGAAAATATTATTGTTTGTTGAACATACTAGTTCACCTTGAGTTATTTTTCTGTTTAGGGTAATATTTGAAACCTTCATTTGGTTTTCCTTGTAGTTAGTTCTTCACCTTGTTGATGAATTGATGAAATGATATAAAAATGAAAAGGTATATTTACCTATAAAATTAATGGGAAACAGAGGAATTTAGGGATGGATGAGACCAAAAAAAGTTTTAATGTAGATTACAAAGAAATTGAAGATCTTTTTTTTGAAGAGGTTTTTGAACTGATTAAAAAATCAGGAAATGAGAAAAAAACATTGGATAACATAGAAAAGAATATGGAAGAATTTAAAAAGAACATAATCGCTAAATATGAAGATTCTAAGAGTAAAAAAAACAATCCAAATGTTCAGAGCAATCAGAGTGACCAAAGAAAGCAGAGCAGCACAAGCATTGATTCTCCTAGCGAATTTCCAAATCTAATTTTTTAATGGATAGCACTATGAATGATAAACACCTTTCTTTAACTACCTTGTCAGATGAAAATATAGAAAAAATCAATAACTATCTTGATGCAAAAATCGACTCATACATTCGTTTTAAAGATATAAAAAAAATGAGACTCTGCCAAAGATTTTTTTCTACAAAACCAAATCAAAGCTACATAAACAGCCTTGAAGTTTTAGAGTTTTTAATTGATTTTAAATCAGATTTACAGGGGATATGTGATTCACTAGAAGATAATAAATTCACCAAATCTTTAATAAATGATGCCCTGAAGATATTAAAATGCCACGGCCTAATAGATCAAAATGAAAAAAAATCAGTTTATTATCCAACGAATAAAAAATGGGTTAAAGATGCCAGGTATAAACTTAAAGATAAAGAGATTTTAATAACGCTTGCGGAATTACTGCTGTCATTTGTAAAGGCCAATATAGACAATAAACCATCAAATTTTTTTGACACCATTGATAAACTGATTGAATTTATTCTTAAAAGGTCAGTCTCTCATAATGTAAATTATGAGCTTGAAGCAGCGATATATACTGCTATTTCTTATAAAAAAAACATAGATGTTATTATAAAAGCCACCGGCAAAAAGATTGAAATAAAACCATATGAAATCAAAATAACATTTAATCAAACTGCAGGTAAAGACAGCAAAGATTTGATTTATTCAATTGCCGGAACATCACAGGAAAAACAAATAAGTTTATCGGAGATAATGCTGTATTCTTCTCATAATGCCGCTCAAACTTCTTCTGCTTTTGCCTATTCCAATCCAAATCCAAATCCAAATCTTTCAAATTATTTAATAACTCAAAATATAATAGAAAAAGAAGTTAAAAAAACAGATGTCATCCTTGCGGTCAACTCTATTCTTTATGAATATTTTGTGAATATAGATGTTTTTGAAGAGATGGAGATAATTACTGATTCGCATGCAATTAAAATTCTGCAAAGGGAATTCGCGAGCCATATCAATGAAAATCGTACAGAGCTTAAGAAGTTGATATTCAACCACGATTCTTTGACACCGTCTGTTGATTTTTTTCTCCTGAGAATAAAAGATGATTATGATTTTATAG
>JAOTSA010000139.1 GCA_030247515.1 Sulfurimonas sp.
GAGGTAGTAGTGTTAGCACAAAATACGGCGTTATCAACACCGACCATATTCTCTTTATCGCAGCTGGTGCATTTCATCTCTGCAAACCAAGCGATTTAATTCCAGAACTTCAAGGCAGATTTCCGCTAAGAGTGGAGCTTGAATCTTTGACAGAAGAGACACTATACAAGATACTTACTCAAACAAAAAATTCATTGCTAAATCAATATGAAGCCCTTTTAAGCACTGAGGGAATGAAGTTGGTATTTGATGACAAGGCAATCAGGGCAATTGCAAAGCTGACACACAAAGCAAATGAATCAACAGAAGATATCGGTGCAAGAAGACTTCATACAGTTTTAGAGAGAGTTTTGGAAGATGTTAGTTTTCATGCCGATGAGTATAAAGACAAAGAGTTTGTTGTAACAGCAGAACTTGTACACAAAAAACTTGATATTGTTGTCCAAAACCATGATTTATCAAGATATATCTTATAGGAAAAAATATGACTAAAGCAGGCTTTGTTTCACTTATCGGTCGTCCAAATGCGGGGAAAAGTACCCTTATGAACTCACTTTTAGGTGAAAATATTGCCATGGTAAGCCAAAAAGCAAATGCCACAAGAAAAAGGTCAAATGCCATCGTCATGCATGGCGAAACGCAAATCATTTTTGTCGACACCCCAGGTCTTCATGAGAGAGAAAAAGTTCTCAACCAGTTTATGCTTGATGAAGCACTTAAGGCGATGGGTGATTGTGACTTAATAGTCTATTTGGCTCCCATCACTGACAGTGTAGAAAACTACGAAAAGTTTTTAAAACTCAACAACTCCAAAGTAAAACACATCATAGTCCTCAGTAAAATAGATCAGGTTTCACAAGAGAAACTTTTTAAAAAGATAGCACAATATAACCAGTTTTCAGACCACTTTGAAGCACTTATCCCGATGGCTGTTCCTAAAAAAATTGGGCATAAAGATTTACTAGACACTATCTCAAAGCTTTTACCAGAGTCCCCATATCTTTTTGATCCAGAGGACCTTACAAGCGAACTTGTAAGAGATATCTATGCTGGGTTTATCAGAGAGGGTATCTTTCAGTGTGTAAGTGATGAGATTCCATATGAGTCAGATGTACTGATAGAAAAAATTTATGAAGAAAAAAACATAGACAGGATAATCGCTACTGTTATTGTAGAAAAAGAGTCTCAAAAAGGCATTATTATCGGTCGTGGCGGAGAAGGTATCAAGAGAATCGGAAAATACGCACGAGAAAAAATCGAACGATTAAGCGGTAAAAAAACCTACCTTGATTTGCAAGTAGTCGTTAAAAAGGGGTGGACAAAAGATAAAGCATATCTTCAAGAGATTGGGTACAGCTCATGAAACTACTCTTGTTTCTATTTTTAAGCCTGCATATTTATGCGTCTGACATATTAACCAGTTACAGAATATATGGCACTGTCGATATTGAAAAACAGCTAGATCTGGAACTCTCAAAAGAGGAGTATTGGAAAACACAAGTTAGCCAAATAGATACAACTTTTGGATATGTAGAATCCTATCAAAATATCCTTACATGCGACAAATCACAATCAGCACTTCATCTATACTCGCTTGATGATAACAAAACGTTTCAGTTAAGAAAAAAGTACAATGCTTTTACAGGCAAGCTAAAAGGCGATAAAATCAATGAGGGAGATCTGAAAACTCCTACAGGCATCTACCAAATCGTGCAAAAACTCTCGAAAGAGACAAAACTTGACCCATTTTATGGACCATTTGCATTTGTTACATCCTATCCAAATGTGTATGACAGCTACAGAGGAAAAAATGGCTCAGGTATATGGATTCATGGTTTGCCTGAACAAGATAGAGATGAGTTTACAAGAGGATGTATTGCTATAAACAACTCAAGCATAGAGTGCCTAAGCAATAACATTGACATCTCAAAAACTCTTCTCATTATTGACGACGCTACAATCAAAAAAAATATCCAAAAAGAGACTCTTATCTCCATCTTAGCGCAACTATATGAGTGGAGATATGCTTGGATTTATGATGACATAAAGAGTTATCTAAGCTTTTATTCTCCTCAATTTGTTAGATTTGACGGTATGGATATACAAAAGTTTACAAGCTACAAAACAAGAGTTTTTCAAAAAGAGGAGAAGAAAAAGATTATTTTTAGCGATATCAATGTTCTACCGTATCCAAACAGCCAAAATATATATGAAATCTCTTTTAAAGAGTATTACAGATCAGACACCTTTAAATTTACGGGCAATAAGACACTGATTGTAGAACTTGATGAAAACAAAAAAATAAAAATATTGACCGAAAAGTAGAAAAGTGAACTTTTTTTTATTAAAAATTTTTTTATTCTCTGCCCTTTTTTTGACAGAAGTTTATGCGGAAATCCAACTTATAAAAAAAGAAAACAGTGATTCAAATACAACGCTTCTTGTTATAGGCGGTATTCATGGAGATGAACCAGGCGGGTATTTTTCTGCTTCTATTTTGGCAACCCACTACAAAATAACTTCAAAAAATATATGGGTTGTTCCAAACCTAAATCAAGAGAGTATTGTAAAAAACAACAGAGGCATCAACGGAGACATGAACAGAAAATTCTCAATCATGAATGAGAGTGACAAAGATAAAAAAACTGTTGAAGAAATTAAAAAAATAATTACACAAAAAGATGTCTCTTTGGTTTTAAATCTGCATGACGGAAATGGATTTTATAGAAAAACAGATAAAGGAAATATCTTCAATCCTAACGCTTGGGGACAAACATGTGTTATAGACCAGTGCGATTTAAATGACCAACCTTTTGGAAATTTAAATAAAATCGCAGTTGATATAAAAGAGAGAATCAACCAAAAGCTCATAGAAGAGCATCATACTTTTGATGTTAAAAACACTAACACGAAATTTGAAGATGAAGCAATGCAACTCTCTTTAACCTATTTTGCAGTAACAAACAACAAACCAGCGTTTGCTATAGAGAGTAGCAAAAATCTCTCTTCTCTCTCTCAAAAAGTTTTTTACCATCTTTTAGCAATTGAAGAGTTCATGAATATTATGAATATCTCTTTTGAGAGAAATTTTGAACTTAATGAGCAAAATATAGATGCGATTCTCAATGAACACGGCAATCTAAGTATTAATAACAATATTTCCATCAATTTAACAAATATAAAAAAATCTTTAAGCTTTATTCCGATAAAATCGGAAAATAACGAATTTAAGTTCTCCAACCCACTTGGAAGTGTCGTAAGAGAGGGAAAAAGCTTTGCTATCCTCATTGGAAACAAGAGAATAACAACTCTTAATCCTCAATATTTTGAGATGCGGGAGTCATGTGCTAGTGAATTTGAAGCAGTAGTTGATGGAAAGAAAGTTTCCTTAAATAATACTTCAGATTTTTTTGCAAATGACGATTTTATGATTGTTAAAAAAGATGGCTACCGTGCAAACGTAATCGGCTTTACAGTAGCCAATCGGATTGATGAGAGTGAGAT
>JAOTSA010000004.1 GCA_030247515.1 Sulfurimonas sp.
AGCATACACAATATACTTTATTCACCCAAAAAGTAGAGAAAAAGTCTCTTTTATTGCGCCTATGGATGAATATATGAAAGAGTATTTAAATAAAAAATTTAACATGGAGCAGATGGATGAAATCATGGACGTTAGCAACATTATATGCAGTTTCGCTACTAATTCTTAGTGGATGTGGCGGTACTGTTCCAGTACCTAAAAAAGAGACAGTGATTGATACCACTTTACCAATGGTAGAGCTTACAAAAAATGGTACGATTATCGATACACACTCAATAGCTCTTGAGTGGAAAGCGATTGATGACCAAAGAGTAGAAGGTGTTTATATCTATAGAGCCGCACTTGATGATAACGGCAGTAAAAAGGAGCTATATTATGACACTGTTCCTAGCCGTTTTTCTACACACTATCTCGACACAAAAATAGAGCCAAATGCACGTTATAGTTACTATTTTAAAACGTATAGCACAAAAGCAGAATCGCAAAAAAGTGAGGTAACAGTCATCACTTCTTTACCTGAACTAGAATCTGTTGTTTGGATTCATAGCAGACAGGGAATGCCAAGAAGTGCAAAAATCATATGGCGTCCGCATGCAAATGAAAAAGTGAAGTCCTATATTATCCAAAGACGAACACTTGAGAGCAACAAATGGGTTGATATATCTATGGTAGATGGACGTTTAAATGCAGAGTATATTGATGCAGATTTGAAAGATAACTTCACGTATATTTACCGTATTCGTGTAAAAACATATGATGGAATTATTTCAAAACCAAGTCAGGAAGTTACTGTTTTGACAAAGGAGTTGCCAGTTGAGATTACGCAAATTGTCGCCTCTATAGATATTCCAAAAAGAGTAGAACTTCATTGGAAAAAGAGCGAAGCGGCTGACTTTTTGATGTATAGAATTTACAGATCAGTAAGTATCAATGGAAGTTATGAGTTGCTTGCTGAGACAAGAGAGAACTCATACGTCGATTCTGTAAAAGAGGATGGTCAAGAATATTTTTACAGAATAAGTGTTGTTGACAGAGATAAACTGCAAAGTATCAACTCTAACCACACGGCACTTGGAAGAACATTGGTAAAGCCTACAGCTCCATCATTGGCAGAGGCAAAATTTTCAAACGGGCAGGTAAAGCTCTCGTGGATTAGTGCTGACTCAAGAGCAAAAAGCTATACTGTGCAGAAGAAATTTTCTAAAGGCTTTTTAGAGAGTTCGATTGAGGATTTTCAAAATATCAAAGGAAATCAGTTTACTGATTCCAATGTACAGTATGACAAAACTTACTACTATAAGATATTTGCGGTGGATGCAAATGGGATCAAATCTGAACCTAGTATAGAGATTAAAATGGTAATAGAAGATAAAAACATGGTTCAAAAAAGAAGAGAGCCTACTGTTGTTGAGAGAGAAGTTGAGCAAAAAAGCACCATTAAACAACCACCAGTAAGTGCGCCTGTAGAAGAGGTGATTGTGCCTATGAAAGATTTTAACTAAAACGAGAATAAATGCCACATCTACATATTAAAGAGTTTAAAGAGATAGAGTTTCCATCAAAAAAAGATGGAGTCTCTTTCCATTTTATAGCTAAAAACGCATCATATCAAGAGGAAAAGCTCATTGCTGTTTCAGTGGAAGAGGATGAATTTTTCTTGTTGGTGATAGATGAAGAGGGAAGAAAGTTGCTCAAAAGCGACAAGCTTACACGACCTCCTTCTGTCTATAATGTACATAAAGCACTTCTCTCTTATGCGCATCTGGCGGAGATGGAAGTGATATCATCTAATGTAGTGTGTCATCAGAAAAATATTCACCTTAGAGAAGTAACGGCACTTAAAGATATTACATATTTTGCAGCTAATTTCCCGCAAAATAAGAGAATCCGCATCGAGGTTGGTTTTGGTTCTGGACGTCATCTGTTACATCAAGCTTCCAACAATCCAGATGTATTGTTTATAGGGATAGAGATTCACACTCCTTCTATTGAACAAGTTTTAAAGCAAATTACTATCCAAAATCTTGACAATATCTTAGTACTCAATTATGACGCAAGACTTTTCATGGAACTCGTCCCATCCAATGCCGTTGAGAAGATTTATGTACATTTTCCTGTGCCTTGGGATAAAAAACCTCATAGAAGAGTTATTTCAACTGCATTTGTTGAAGAAGCAAGACGTATTTTAAATATAGGCGGGACGCTGGAGCTTAGAACAGATAGTGAACTTTACTATACATACTCTTATGAGACTTTTATCGCATTTCCTAAAACCACACTTAATATCAATAAAAACAGAGATATTGCAGTCTCAAGCAAGTATGAAGATAGATGGAAAAAGATGGAAAAAAACATTTATGATTTGACCATGATAAATGATGAGGAGTCTTGCGAGCTTTCGTTGGAAGGGGATTTTCATTTTTCTAAAGTAAGATTAAAAATGCAAGATATCTTTACATTTTGTAAAACTGTTCAAAGAGTTGATGGTGGATTTGTCAATTTTGAAAGATGTTTTGTGCTTGAAGATGGAGTGATGTTGCGCCTCTCTATGGGAAGTTTTGACAAACCTGAACATGTTTATGTTATAGTAAAGGGAGAAGAGGCTCACTACTATCCAAAAAAACCGCTTCGTTCAAAAAGCAATCTTGCAGCACATAAATTTTTAAATAAGGTGCTTCATGGATAAAGTTATTGTCGCTCAGGAACTATCTTTAGCATATTCAAATAGTGAGATAATTATCAATAAAGCAAGTTTTTCGATAAATTCTGGTGAATTTGTGTTTATCACAGGAGCAAGCGGAAGCGGAAAATCAACACTACTCAAATCACTTTTTGGCGCACTAAAACCAAAACAAGGCTCTTTGGTTGTTGGAGGAGTTGAGCTTCATGGTGCTTCACGCTCAAAGCTTAACCTTTTGAGAAGACATATTGGGATAGTTTTTCAAGACTATAAACTTGTCAAAGAGTGGACAATAGAAAAAAACATCATGCTCCCTCTTCTCATCAATGGATATGTCAACAGTGTTGCACAAAATCAGGTTGACAAGCTTCTAAAACATGTACGACTTAACCACCAAATAGGAAAATACCCATTAGAACTTAGCGGCGGTGAGCAGCAAAGAGTTGCTATGGCAAGAGCATTGGCACATAACCCCATCTTGATTTTGGCAGATGAACCAACTGGAAATCTTGACGACTACTCCTCGCAACTTATCTGGAATCTTTTAGAAGGTGCAAACAACCAACTTAAGACGACTGTTATTGTCGTAACGCATCATATTCCAAAAACTTTAAATGTTGCGTATAAACATTTTCATATTGAGTATGGGAGCATAAATGAAATCTGTTAGAAATCATCTCTCCCTTGTTATTGCGCTTTTGAGCATACTTTTTTCTATGCAGGTTTTTTTCATAGTAGAGCGTTCCATAGATGCTTATAAAACAAAGCTCTCCAAAAACTACTCTGTTATTGTAGTGAGTAAAAAAGAGTTAAACAAAGATGAGTTTTCAAAAATAAATATAATTGTTTCACAAGCACAAGAGATTACTCCTGACTCTGTGATAAAGCGACTAAGCAGTGATATGAAAAACACAAATGTAGAGCTTTTAAAACTTACATTGCCAAAATTTTACAAACTATCACTAGAGCATTACCCATCTCCAGAGGAAATAAAAAAACTAAAAAGTGATTTGCTTGCAAACAGTGCTGTTACAAAAGTAGAAGATTTTGCTCATACGCATGACACGGTCTATAAACTTTTGCTCTTGTTTAAAAACGTAGTTTCGCTTTTTTCGATTGTTGTAGCTATTGTTACGTTGCTGCTTATCTTTAAAGAGCTAAGAATTTGGCAGTATAAACATAGTGAACGAATGACTATCATGGGGCTTTTTGGTGCTGCTCTGTGGTTGCGTTCTGCTGTACTTTTTAGGCTTGCAATTGTTGACGCACTTGTAGCTAGTTTTATTGCTTTTGGTGCTTTTGCTTATCTCTCATCACATCCATGGATTACCCAGCAACTCAAGAGCATAGATATAGATATAGTTTTATTTTATCCTATAGAAGATTCGTTGATTCTTTTTGGAGTTGCGATTGCAATCTCGATTGTTTTAGCTTCATTAATTGTTTTGGGTCATAAAGAAGAGGCATGATTCGTTTATTTTTACCACTTTTGCTTCTCTCTTTTTCTCTTAAGGCAAAGACAAATATTGATGATAAAATCCAAAAAACAAGCTCAGAGATGGGTACGTATGCAAAAACACAAGAGATTATCAATAAAAAAATGGATGAGACAGCACAAGCAATCATCGCTCATGAAAAAGAGATTGCTGGGCAGCAACAAACTTTAAAGAAGCTTCAGGAAAATCTTGTAGAAAAAGAGGGAAACTATGGTGCTAATGTTGAGGAGATTAAATCCCTCAAAACCATACAAGAGAACCTGAAACAAAATAGTAATGCTCTTGAAGAAGAGTTGGTTTTTACTATTGCGCAGAGCGTTTCTTTGTCTATTATTTTAGAAGAAGAGTACAGTGCTAGTGAAGAGTCGCTTATTGAGTATGAAGTTTTGGAGAGTATGCTTAAGGGCGCAAAAATAAAAATCAAAGAACTCAATAAAGAGTTTCATGAAAATTCCAAAAATATAGATGTTTTAAACCAACATGTTAGCTCCATAGAGAGTGCAATTGCTTCAATTGATGCAAAAAGAAAAGAGATAAAAAAAACACAAGAAGCAAATATAGAGTCTCTTCAAAAGTTAAAAACTTCAAAAGAGTCTTACAAGCAAGAGTTAAAAGAGATTTTAGACAAACAGGACTCTTTAAAAAAGACTTTGTCACAGCTTAATCTCATAAAGATAGATGAGCTTTCAAAAGCACAGGAAGAGGCTCAAAGAGCAGAAGCTTTTAGTGCTAAAGAGAGTCCATCTAAGGATAATCTGCCAAAAGTGAAGACGCAAGGTAGCAGCTATCAGGCGGTAACAACAAAACTCTATGTCGGAGAAAAAACTATACCGCCGTTTGAGCCTTACAAGATTACAAAACAGTATGGAAACTATACAGACCCTATCTATGGTATTAAAGTTTTCAATGAATCTATCTCTTTAAAACCAAGCCAGCCAAATGAGAAAGTTAAAACAGTTTTCAATGGAAAGGTTATCTATGCGGATAAAACGCCTGTTTTAAACAATATTGTCATTATTGAGCATGATAATGGACTTCATACTATCTATGCAAATCTCTCGCAGATAGCACCAGATATAGAAAAAGGAAAAAAAGTAAAGCAGGGTTCTGTTATAGGAAGGGTTGGGGATGAACTTATTTTTGAAGTAACGCAAAAATCGTTTCATATCAACCCTGTAGCACTTTTCCAATAATTTTTTAATATTTTATACCTCACTTCAATTAATTTTTTTTGTTTTTTTTGACAAAATGTGATAAAATGGCTCTAGTTATACATCAGTTTCAAAGGAGGCAGCGATGGATAGGGAGAGAGAGTTGGACAATCGTAGAAATAACGCCATGTACTATAATCAGGTTTTACGTGAAAATAAAACAAAAAGTAAAAGGCAGATGCCCACTAGTTCTTATGAAACTACATCTTTTGCCAAAAAAAAGTTGATTTTAGTGACTATCTTCCTTTAGTTGAAGGATATGAGGGTCTTTTTTATACATTTTACTTTATCTTCATACCATATCTAATGGGAGCTATCTTTCTTTTTTTTATTGTGGCGGGCGGCAGATTTGAATACTTTATGTTTTTAGAATTCAACTCTTTTTTGGTTGTTTGGATGATAGGATATGAAGTTGTTGCTTCTTTGATACTGTTTGCTATTTTGATTTCATTTTTTAAGCACGATGACACACAAAAAAGAAGGTATTGACTTATGATACGCATTCAAACGAATGCAACATAAATATTAATTCGCTATAATTTCAAAAAAATTTAGGCAGAACAATATGAACTTTATTCAAACACGTGGGTGTGATGAGACGAGAGCTTACAGTGTAACATTCTCGGAGGCCATCTTAAACCCAATCGCCTCTTTTGGCGGTCTTTATGTACCTCAAGATTTACCAGAGTTAGGAGAAGCGTTTTTAAACAAACATTTGAACTCTTCTTATAAAGAACTTGCCGCTGCAATGCTTGGGCGTTTTGAAATTGATATTGAAGAAAATGTTATTGATGAAGCACTCAATCTTTATGATAAATTTGACAACCCATCTAACCCAGTTCCAGTTGTAAAAGTAAAAGAGAACCTTTACGTAAGTGAGCTTTATCACGGTCCAACTCGTGCATTTAAAGATATGGCACTTCAACCTTTTGGTATTGTACTCTCATCTATCGCACAAAAAAAAGGTGAACATTATCTGATTTTAGCCGCAACAAGCGGTGACACTGGTCCAGCTGCGCTAGAGACTTTTAAAAACCGTGCAAATGTTCAAGTTGCATGTCTCTATCCTGATGGCGGAACGAGTGATGTTCAGAGACTTCAAATGGTTACAGAAGATGCGAAAAATCTAAAAGTCATAGGCATTAACGGTGTTTTTGACGATGCACAAAATGCACTTAAAAAACTTTTGGCTTCAAGTGAATTTAAAGCCGCACTTCAAGAAAAAAACATCCTCCTCTCAGCTGCAAACTCTGTAAATTTCGGGCGCATCATTTTTCAAATCATCTATCATATCCATAGTTATCTTGAGCTTGTGCGTCAAAATGCTATCACGATGGGCGAAAAAGTCTATCTCAATGTGCCAAGCGGAAATTTTGGAAATGCGCTTGGTGCTTACTACGCATGGAAAATGGGCTTGCCAGTTGAAAAAATTATCATCTCTTCAAATGAAAACAATGTTCTTACGAGACTTATAAAAACAGGAAAGTATGATTTAAGAGATTTGCATGTTGTAAACACAACTTCCCCAGCGATGGATATCCTAAAATCATCAAATGTAGAGCGCATTCTTTATGATATGTTTGGGTTTGAGAGAACAAGAGAGTTGATGCAAGATTTGGAGTCAAAAAACTTCTATGAACTAAGCAGTGCAGAACTTGCAGAGCTTCAAAAAAGTTTTGATGCAGATTTTTGTACGGGCGATGAGGGCAAAGCCTATATAAAAGATACGTTTGACAACAACGGTTACCTTATGGATCCGCATACTGCTACATGTATGAAGTCTTATGAGACATGTTCAAATCCAGCGATAAAAACGATTGCTTACTCAACGGCTGAATGGACAAAGTTCTCTCCAGTTATAGCAAATGCGCTTACAGGAGAGGTTGACGCACAAGATATCGTTGCGTTAGAGTCGATTGCAAAAGAGGCAAAACTCTCTATACCTCCGATGATAAAAGAGCTATTTTCTAAAGAGATAGTTCAAAAAACTGTTATAGAAAAAGAAGATATAGAAAAAGAGATACTCAAATTTTTGTAACCTAAGAGAGTTTTTTTGCTCTCTTATGTGCTTTTTCAATAGCATTGATACATGCAGCACGAGTTCCGCCATCTTCAAGTGCGCCGTATCCTGCGGCAGTTGTCCCTCCTGGACTCATAACCGCATCTTTTAAAAGAGCAGGGTGAACATCTTGTATGAGTTTTCCAAAGCCATCAAAAAGTCCACGCATAACATCCATAGCATCAGCTCTTTTCATCCCCTCTTTGACGGCTCCATCAGCAAGTGCTTCAGCGATAAGAGCTAGGTATGCAGGACCGCTTCCTGCAAGTGCTGTTGCGATATCCAGCTCTTTTTCACTCCCCAGCCAAAGTGTTGTACCGATAGTTCCAAGCAACTCCTTTGCCTCCTCTTTGTAAATCTCATCGCCTGTGAGTGTAGTCATGGATTTGCCCACACTTGCAGCGAGATTTGGCATGCAGCGCACGAGAGCATAAGGGTTTAGATGTTCTCTCAATTTTTTTAAGGTTGTTCCTGCTAAAACAGAGTAGATTACTCTTGCCCTTCCTGTAAATTTGGAAGCAACTTCTTCTACGTTGGATGGTTTGACGCAAAAAATAACTGTTTTGTGTTCGATGCTAAAACCATCAAGAAGTGCTTTTTCTACACTTATGCCAAGCTCTTTTTCAAATTTTTCCAGTTTTTCAAAACTTCTACCTACAACTTCGATTTTGTAGCTCTCTTTTAGCCCTTTTGCAATACTTAGAGCCATATTTCCATTTCCGATAAAAGTTATAGTTTGCATAAGCCACCCTCATTTTTTTTGTGGTAGTATAACATTAAAATTTTATGGAGAAGATATGGAGCAATTTTTACAAGAAGCAAAAAACGCAAGCAGAGTTTTGGCAGAGCTTAGCGGCGCTCAAAAAAATAGAATTTTAAAAGAGATGGCAAAAGCACTAAGAGCAGAGAGTATGGAGCTTATAGAGGCAAATGCAAAAGATATGGCTGATGGCAAGAAAAATGAGCTATCATCAGCTTTGATGGATAGACTTTATCTTGATGAGAAGCGCATTGATGCTATGGCGGTGGCGATAGAAGAGATAGCCGCACTCAAAGAGCCTGTAGGACGTGTGCTTGATGGATGGGTGACGGAAGATGGGCTAAAGATAGAGAAGGTAACGATTCCCATCGGTGTGATTGGTATCATCTATGAGTCTCGCCCAAATGTAACGAGCGATACTGCCGCACTCTGCTTTAAGAGTTCAAATGTTTGTGTATTAAAGGGTGGTAAAGAGGCTGAGAACTCAAACAGAGCTATTGCAAAGGTACTTCAAGTGGTACTAGAGAAAAACAATCTGCCAAAATCGCTTATCTCGTTGATTCCCGACTCTTCAAGAGAGGGCGTTGCAAAGCTTATAAAGATGGATAAGTATGTTGATTTGATTATTCCACGTGGCGGAGAAGGGCTTATACGCTATGTTTGCGACAACGCAACCGTGAGTGTGGTCAAGCATGACAAAGGACAATGTCATACTTATGTCGATAAAGATGCAAAACTTGATGATGCGATAAGAATCGCCATCAATGCAAAAGTGCAACGCCCTGGAGTTTGCAATGCTATGGAGACGCTTTTGGTTGATAGTGCCATCGCCAAAGATGCGCTTCCACTCTTTAAAAGTGCGTTTGATGCGGCACATACACAGCTTAAAGGGTGTGCAGATACTCAATCTATTATTGAAGTTGCACATGCCACGGAAGAGGATTTTGACACGGAGTATTTGGCAAATATCTTAAATATCAGGGTTGTTGATGGGGTGGAGGGTGCGATAGAGCATATTGTCCGCTTTGGCTCTGGACACTCTGAGGCGATAGTGACACAAAATGTTACAACCGCAGAAAAGTTTTTAAATGCCATTGATGCGGCGGCGGTCTATCTTAATGCTTCTACACGCTTTACAGACGGAGGTGCTTTTGGCTTTGGTGCAGAGGTGGGCATCAGCACAAACAAGCTTCATGCAAGAGGTCCGATGGGCATCGAGGGACTTACAACATACAAATTTAAAATCTATGGAAGCGGACAAATAAGATAGGTTGCACTGTCGTGGTTGATACAAATCAACACCTCTTCCTAAAAGATAAACTACAATTAGGGATATTTTAAAATAGGAGTGAATTATGTCTTTAATTCCAAATGAGGCTGCAAAAATAGAAGTAATCGGGGCAACGGTTGATTTTTTTAAGCTTGAGAAAGATGGTGAGAGTACTTACTACTTTGATACATCAAAATGCGGTCCGCCAGATCCGATGGTAAATGCAGTATGCGGTTTAAAACTCATACAAGGAACGCAAGATAAACTTGTTATGATTAACCACAAAGCACCAGGTGGGCTTTTTGCAAAACTTCAAGGTGATATTGCATACGAAATGAAAGAGGTTGATGGTGGTTTGACACAAGTAACTTTTTCAAGTGTCGGTTTGGCAAATACAGACCTTCAAAACATCCGCCACTAGGCAAATAGATGTTCTCTATCTCACAAGCTTTTGCGCCGCCATTTAAGCTAATCTCTCCATTTTTTATCGTGGGGAGCTTCTTTTATCTAGCGGCAGTGCTCTTTATGTTTTTTATCGGTGCAGAAAATCTCTCTCTGCTTGATGCAAAAGTATTGGGCTTTGTTCATCTTTTTTTGCTTGGTTTTGTGATGATGACCATTTTTGGTGCTATGGCACAGTTAGTTCCCGTCGTTTTGGAAGTGGGGCATTTTGGGGTTGAACTCTTTTATGCTATTTGGCCGCTACTTGGCATCGGTACTGTCATGATGGCTTTTGGTTTTAGTTATCCCATGTTGCTTCCTTTTGGCGGCGTAGTTGTCCTCATAGCCATGATGATATTTGTGATGGAGATATTTCTTACCATCAAAAAAGTAGAGAAACTCACTCTTGTTATGAGTAGTATGCTTCTTGCCAATATTTTTCTCTTTTTAGGGATAATTTTTGGTTTGGTTATGGCACTTGGATATGCTGGTATGGTAAATGTGGACGTTGATGCACTTTTGCGTAGCCATGTTTTCTTGGTCATAGTTGGCTATATCGTCGTTACTATCATGGGCTTATCTGCAGTTTTGATTCCGATGTTTGGACTCTCACACGGATTTTCTATGAAACCTCTTAAAATTGCTATAACTATGGTTGGAGTTGCGGCTCTGTTGATAGTTGCATCCTCTTTTAGCGGTATAAAAATATTTGAGTATGCTGGATATCTACTCTGTGTAGCGGCGATGGTCGTCTATTTTTTCTTTGTTAAAGTTCTTTTTGTTACAAGAGCCAGAAAAGAGATAGATATCTATGCAAAATCGCTTCTCTTCTCATTTATCTCTCTTTTAGTCTCTTTGGCTTTAGGGATTTTGTATCTTGTGGGAGCAGGGGACACTTTTCTCTTAAGTGCTGGATGGCTTATGTTTTTTGGATTTTTTGCATTTATTATCACGGGGCATATCTACAAAATCATCCCTTTTTTGGTCTGGTTTGAGCGATTTTCTCCGCTTGTTGGAAAACAAAAAGTTCCTATGTTAGCAGATATGCTCCCTAAAAAGAGTTCATCTGCACAACTGATTTTTAGTGCGGTTGGTGTTGTTGTAGTTGCTGTGGCACTTTTGCTGCAAAATGAGATGCTTATAAAAGCAGGCGCATCATTTTTACTTTTTGGTACATTTGCGTTTGTTAGAAGTGTTTTTTATATGATAAATTATAAATGAAGGATTGAGTTATGTATTCAAAAGAGGAGCTATTTTTAGCGATTTCAACTGTTCTTGACCCAGAAGTTGGGTTTAACCTTGTAGAGATGGGGCTTATCTATGATGCTTCATGCGACTCAGAGGGAAATGCTTATGTCAAGATGACGCTCTCAACAAAAGCGTGTCCACTACATCAGCTTATCATGCAGTGGGTAAAAGAGGCTGTACAAAAAATGGCGGGTATTAAAAGTGTGGAAATCGACCTAGTTTGGGAGCCAGCTTGGAACATCTCTATGGCAGATGAACATGTCAAGCAGGCACTTAACCGAGGTTAATTGCGGCTTGTGTATTTGTTGATTGCTTCACATACTT
This sequence comes from Sulfurimonas sp., assembly GCA_030247515.1. Classification (GTDB taxonomy): domain Bacteria; phylum Campylobacterota; class Campylobacteria; order Campylobacterales; family Sulfurimonadaceae; genus Sulfurimonas. The sequence continues at coordinate 11,490 of JAOTSA010000004.1, forward strand.
CTTGAAGCAATCTTTTATATTTTCTAAGATAGTTGATATACTCCATATCTTCTGGATTAGAGAGACTATTTCTAAAGTCAATCGCTACTTGTTGGAGTTCATCCGCCCCAATATTTGCCGCTACACCAGAGATATCAAGAAGCATCCTGCTTGCATTTGCGCTGCCAGAAGCACTTATATACTCTTGTATTGTTTTTGCAGAGTTCGAATATCTTAAAATAAAATCATGTAAAATTTCAATATAAAACTCTTTATCGCCGCCGCAAATCTCCAAGCCTTTATGTGTGTTAAACTCTTTTAACTCTTCTAAATCTCCATCTTCATTCTCATTTGAGAGAGTGTTTTGCGCTTCATTGCCTGTGCTATAGATATATAAAATATCATAGAGTGCATCCATCTTGAGAGGTTTTTCAAGATGCGCTTCCATTCCAGCATTGAACATGCTCCTTATGTCATCTGCAGCGATATCTCCACTTAGGGCAATAACTGGGATATTTTCATAGTTTGGATTTTTTCGAATAGCAATTGTTGCTTCAAAACCATTCATGACGGGCATATGTGCATCCATAAAAATCATTGAGAATTTTCTGTTTTTTTCAAGGATGTCAAGTGCTTCTTGCCCATTATTTGCCATGGTTACCTCAATACCAGATGTCGATAGAAGCCCAAAAATAACTTTTTGATTAATAATATTGTCTTCAGCAACAAGAATCTTTACACCTTTGAAAATTTCAAAATCTTCTTTTGATATTTTCCCATGTGCAACATATTCACGCTTATTTCTTCTCGCCGCTTGCACGGCATCAGGTTTTAGTGGTTGCATTACTTCTTGTTTTTCGAGTTTTTCTGCACCCATATGCTCTTTTGATTTTTCAGGAGCTTTGGAAGTCGGTTGTTGAGATTTGTATTTTTGCAATGCACTGCTGATGGAAAAACCCATAGCTGCGACTGCACCAGTGATTTTAGTGTAGTATGTACTAAGAAAATTTTGCATTATGCCCACTTTTTTTCTTTATCATACACTAAGAAAAATTAAACTTTACAAAATGTTAATGTATAATAGTAACAAAAATAGCAAATAGGTCAGACATGCAAGCAGTTCCTCACATCCCAGTTCTTTATAGAGAAGTATTAGAAACATTTAGTGATGTGGAAGATGGGATAATTATTGATTGTACGATGGGATATGGAGGGCATTCATCGATGATTCTTGAGGCAAATCCACACATAAAACTCATCGCAATTGACCAAGACCAGAGTGCTATCGACTTTTCAACCACAAGACTTGAACCTTATAAAGATAGAGTTGTTATCAAAAAGGGGCGTTTCGCATCACTTATTAAAGAGATTTTGCAAGAGTATGAACCTAGTAAAATCAGAGGCATTTTAGCAGATATCGGTGTCTCATCACTCCAGCTTGACCAAAAAGAGAGAGGATTCTCTTTTTCTAGTGAGACGCTTGATATGCGGATGGATAAAGATGCGCCACTCAGTGCATATAACGTGGTAAATGAGTACTCACAGCGTGATTTGGAGAGAATATTTTTAGAGTATGGGGAGCTTGGAAATTTTAAAAAAATAGCATCTTTTATTGTGCAAAATCGTCCGTTTTCTACAGCAAAAGAGCTTTGTGACGCACTCAAACCTCTCTTGCCAAGCGCAAAAAAGATTCATCCAGCCACACTTCTTCTACAAGCTATCCGTATAGAAGTAAACAACGAGTTAGGCGAGTTGGAATCTCTACTGGAGACGATAGAAGCGGCAAAATTTTCAAATGCAACTGTAGCTATCATCTCTTTTCACTCTTTAGAAGATAGGATTGTAAAAAATAGATTTAGCCAGTGGAGTAAGAGTTGTATCTGTCCCCAAGAAGCGATGCGCTGCACATGCGGCAATAACCACACTTACGGAAAGATTGTTACTAAAAAACCGCTTATGGCACAAGATGATGAGCTTAAAGCAAATCCAAGAAGCAGAAGTGCCAAAATGCGAGTTTTCGAGACGGATATTTAGATGAGCCAAAAAACAGAACTTTTAAATGAAATAGACGATGTTATCAACCCAAAAAAAGAGATTGATTTAAATCACTTTTTTTATGTTGTGTTAAGTGTTTTTTTTGTGATTGGCATCCTTTTTCCAAAAATATATATACAGCAACAGATATATTTTACAAGCAGGGATATAGCAAAACTCAAAGGTGAATATGATGCGCTTAAAGAGGAAAACAGGCTTATTCAAAGCTCTGTAGAATCCATACGGTTTAAAAATCAGATTCTTGACACACTTTTTTAAAGGGTTTTCATGTTGCGACGTTTCTTAGAGTTTGCTATAGACAAGCCGCTTCTCAACCATATCTTTTTAACATTTATTTTTGTACTCTCCGTTTTTTCTTACATAAACATCCCAAAAGAGATTTTTCCGCCCATGAATATGGACAAAGTAACCATCTCTGGCGGATATGCGGGTACTTCAGCAGATGTTTTAGACAAAATGGTGGTTAAGACCATTGAGGACGATTTGCAAAATATTGCAGAGATAGAGACCATAAAAACAACCATCAAAAATGGCTCTTTCTCAATCATAGCCGACATCAAAAGAGGCTCTGACAATGTTAATGTTCTAAACGATGTAAAAGATGTTGTTGGAAGCGTTAAAAAAGATTTACCAGCCGATATGGCTGAACCAATTGCGCAGATTAAACTGCATACTTTTCCATTGGCACTTGTTGCGTTGGCAGGAGATAGACCAAAAGAGGAGCTTTTGGAGCGTGCCCAAGAGCTTAAGAGTGTGCTTAGTAAGTTTAAAGACCTTAGTGAGATAACTATCCGAGGAGATGCAGAGGAAGAGCTTGTTATCAACATCAATGAGCAAAAAATCTTAGCGTATGGGCTACAACCTGCTTTGGCGATAGAAGCTATCAAAAATATCAGCTCTGTTTTTCCCATCGGAACTATAAAAGAACGTGGTTCTCATCTTTATATCTCTACATATAATGGAGAAAAAAATAGAGAAGCTATAGAGAGTACACTTTTAAATATTGGCGGCGCAAAGGTTCGCATAGGGGATATAGCAGATGTAGCATTTCGGTTGAGTGATGAGTCGGAACTCTCCCACTATAACGGGATAAGAAATATCTCTATCAATGTTGCAAAATCACAAGATGGCAATGCGATTGCTTTGGTAAAAGAGATACGCACGCTTTTGAAAGAGCAGGAAAAACTCCATCCAGAGCTTCAGTATGAGATTTATGCGGACACATCAGTGTGGATAAAAAACCGTTTAAATACAGTTTTTTCAAACATAGTTTTTGGTCTTGCTCTTGTCTTTTTGGCGATGCTGCTTTTTATCAACTCTGGGATTGCCATCGTCGTTGCTGTTGGTATCCCTGTGAGTTTGATGACAGGGCTTATAGTAACGGAGATGATGGATGACAGTCTCAACATGCTCTCTTTGCTTGGCGCACTTATAGCTCTTGGTATGCTTGTGGATGAAGCCATTGTTGTTGCTGAAAATATCTACCGACACCTAGAAGAGGGGATGGAGCGTAGAGAAGCGGCTATCGTAGGGGCTTTGGAGATGTTCCCAGCGGTTCTCACTGCAACGCTTACTACTGTTTTTGCATTTTTACCGATGTTGTTACTAAGTGGCGAGATGGGGATGTTTATCAAAATCATTCCTATCATGATAACGGTACTTCTCCTCTCATCTCTTTTTGAGGCATTTTACTTTTTGCCTCTTCATGCGCATGATTTTTTAAGAGTATCACATAATGAGAGTTTTACAAAAAAACTTTGGGCAAAGCTCTCATCATGGCATAACGCTGTTTTGCACTTCTTTTTCAAAAGAAAATGGCTCTCGCTTATCGTTATGGTTGTAACAATTCTCTCTTTAACGGCAGTAATGCTCAAAAACTCAAAGTTTCAGCTTTTTCCAGATTTTGATACAACACAGGTTCATGTTTACGGAAAAGTCAATGTAAACAACGAGCTTGAAGACACCGAAAGGATAGTCACTGAGCTTGAGAATGAACTTCTAAAACATATAAAAGGTGATGATATCTCCTCCATCACGTCCGTTATCGGTTTTAAACTTGATTCTAAAAATATAGTAGAAACAGGTAATCATCTTTTTCATATCTTTATCGACTTAAGCGAGCGTGCGCCAGATAATGTGTTTGATAAGTATATTAGCCCGTATATCTCTTTGGAGTATGATGAAGATCTGCTTAAAAGAGGAAAAGATGCCAGAGAGATAGCAGGGGATGTAGAAAAAGTTATTGCGCCATTTTATGGACTCAAAAAAGAGGAGAATCTTGTTTTTGAAGAGCTTGTTGTCAAAGTTCCAGGAGCAGGGGTTATTGCTTCGGACATTGAGGTTAGTTTGAGCGTAAAAGAGGAACAAAAAGTAGTGCATGGGGTAGAGGAACTACAAAATGTTCTAAGAGCTATAGATGGCGTGAGCAACATATCCAACGATGCAACTCTTGGCGAAAAAGAGCTGAAATTGCGTGTAAATGAGTACGGACAACAGCTTGGATTCAATGAAGAGCTTATCTCCAGAGAGTTGCGCTCCTACTATCTCAAAGGCGAATACGGTAAGATGTTCAATGAGAGCGGACTTGTACGCATCAAGATAGAGAGCAGTATCAACGAGCAGATAGATTCTATCAACAGAGTTGAGGTACAGATACCATCATCAGATAGATTTGTACTTTTGCGTGAGGTGTGTGATTTTGTGATGACGCAGGGTTCTGTCACACTGCAAAAAGAGAATGGAGTACGCATCAGAACAGTGATGGCTTCGCTGGATAAAAAAAAGATAACATCAGCCGAGGCGATGCAAAAACTTCAACCAACATTTGCAAAACTTAAAAGTGATGGTTTTGTTGTAGATATCAAAGGTGAAGAAAAAGAGAATGCAAAAAACAAAAGAGAGATGCTTCAAGCTGCACTTATCGCCATTTTTCTCATCTTTATAACACTGGTTTGGCTTTTTGATTCGATTAAAAAATCACTTATAGTGATTAGTACTATCCCGCTTGTTTTGCTTGGTGTTTTCTTTGGGCATATGGTAATGGGCATAAACCTTACAATGCCAGGGATGATAGGTGTAGTAGGACTTGCAGGGGTTGTTGTCAATGATGGTCTTATTGTGGTAAGTTTTATTAGAGATGCAAAAAACACAGAAGAGTTGATGCAGATGGCACAAACAAGATTGCGACCGATTATTTTAACCTCACTAACCACTGTTCTGGGGCTTGCAACACTTATCTTTTTTGCATCTGGACAAGCTATGATACTCCAGCCAATGGCAATCTCTCTAGGTTTTGGCATAGCATGGGCAACAGTACTCAACCTTATCTATGTGCCGCTTCTCTATGCAGTGGTTTTCAAAATCAAAGATGCTGATAAATCAGAAAAATCTAAGCTCATCTAAAGTATAATTCCGCCCTACAAAGCAATATCTTCTTTGTGTAACAAGTGGGTTCTTAGCTCAGTTGGTTAGAGCTCCCCGCTCATAACGGGGCGGTCAAGTGTTCAAGTCACTTAGAACCCACCACTTATAAACTCCCTACACAACGAACTTTCATAGACTTTCGGAAATTGAGAAAATACCTTAAGTTTTTATTGGGTGGCACTTTTCGATCTGATTCTTTTAAAATATGTCGAATTTTTATCTAAACAAGATGAGGATATAATCAATTTTACTGTATTAGGCTATTCTAGTATATGTATAAGTGAGTTTATTTCGCCAATTCTAAAAATAAGTGCAATTTCCACCTAAAATTAACAAATGGTAATTTTTAGGACACGTACCTGTCCTTTTGTGATAGTAACTCCCTAAAATACGAATTTTCAAAAGTTAAGAGAGCAGAGTTTTCGCACACTCGTTGATTCTTTTGCCATCTGCTTTGCCTGATAGCTCTTTGTTTGCTGCTCCCATCACTTTGCCTATGTCTTTTATGGTTGAAGCACCTACTTTTGCTATAATCTCTTTGAGTGCTAAAGTCAGTTCATCGTCGCTTAGTTGGGCTGGGAGATACTCTTGATAGTAGGCAATCTCGTCTAGTTCAACTTGCATCAACTCTTCACGCCCAGCATTTTTGTACTGCTCGGCGGCATCGTCTCTTCTTTTGATTTGTTGTTGAATGATTTTGATAACATCTTCATCACTTAACTCTTTGCGCTCATCAACTTCTATCTGTTTAAAAGCACTCATAAGAAGTCTTAGCGCATCTCTTTTTTTTGCATCTTTAGCTTTCATAGCCTCTTTTACATCTTCATTTATTTTGTCTCTTAAACGCATTTTATCTACCTTTTATATGGAACTATTATTGCTATGATTATAGCAGAATAAAAAAGTGAGAGAAGATGAGAGAGAAGTTTTTACTATTTTTACTGCCTGTTTATGTTATAGGTTTTTTTTCTGGGTGTACTGCGAACTTAACAGAGCCAAAGATTGATTTTGAACCTCCTGCGTACGTGGAGCAGATGCCCTCACGTGAGGATAAAAAAGATTTCACTTCCACTGGAAGTATCTTTGGTCAGGGGGATAACCCTCTTTTTTCAGACCATAAAGCAATGCATGTCAATGATATCGTCACCGTGGTTATCTCTGAGACGGCGAAGAGTTCAAACAGCGGTTCAAAACAGTTGAGTGAGAGTGATTCGCTAGGTCTTGGTGGTGGTGCTTTTACTTCTACGGGTTCAAACTCTGTAGTAAATTCTGCGGTTAACAAGCTAAACGGTATAGCTAATGTTGGTTTCAATGCAGGTTCTCAGAGCGCATATCAGGGTAAAGGAAGTGCTACCAAAGATGCCTCTTTTGCAACGACTGTTTCAGCGAGAATTGTCAAAGTTTTGGAAAACGGGAACTATTTTATCTCTGGAAGCAGAGAGATTCTCATAGATGACCAAAAGCAGATTATTCAGATAGGCGGCGTAATACGCCCTTATGATATAGACCAGAAAAACATGATTAACTCTTCACAAATGAGTGAAGCAAAAATTCTTTATAAAACACAAGGGGATGTGGATCGTGCTACAGAACAAGGGTGGGGGTCAAAAATTGTTCAATCTGTTTGGCCGTTTTAGCCTTTTACTGCTGCTTGTATCTGTAACGCTAAATGCACAGCAAAGTTTTAAAGATTTTAAGCAGACGCAAGTAGAGTCTTTTAAGAGTTACAAAGATGAGCGAGATAAGGCATTTGAAAAATACCTTAAGCAGGAGTGGAGAGCGTTTAGCGAACAAAAACCAACTCCATTTTATGAAGAGCCAAAACCTCTTGAAATCACTCCTGCAACTCCGCAAGTTCAAACTCCAGTTGGTCCAAAGGTTTATCTTCAAATCAGAGAGGATTTAAACGAATCTGTTGTTGAGACAAAACCGCAAAGTATCAAGCCTCAAGCGTTAGTTTTTGATTTTTTTGGAACAAAACTGGCGTTTGATGTTGCTGAGAATCTTAAAAAAAGCAACTTTAATCCGCAAAATCAGAGCGGTATAACAAACTTTTTTACAGTGGCGGCTTCAAGTGAGTATGAGACGCTTGTAAGTGAGATTGAGAATGTAGCCAAAGAGATGGAACTCAACGACTGGGGAGTTTATCTTTTGGTGACAAAAATTTCGCAAAAGGTGTTTTCAAACCACGATAACGCAAACCTCCTAAGCTGGTTTTTGCTGAACAAACTAGGGTATGCAGTCAAAATCGGTTTGGCAAACGGACATACACTTTTGATGCACTATGCACAAAAAACTATCTATGCCACACCTCGGTACAGTTTTAGCAACAAAAACTACTATGTTGTTGCAAACTATGCAAAAGGGGGCGTGGGAAAAATTTTTTCTTATGAACAAGAGTATCCAAATGCGACTAAAGAGCTTGACCTCTCTTTGGAGAGGCTTCCAAAGTTTGCTACAAATGCACAACAAAAATCACTGAAATTCTCTTTGCATGGAGAGAGCTACAGTGTCGCATTTAGCTACAACAAAAACTTGATAGACTTTATGGCAACGTACCCTCAAGCTGATTATGAGACCTTTTTCAATACGCCGCTTGACAAAAATACGTTAAATGATTTAAAGGTTGCTTTCAAAGAGTATGTCGGCGGAAAAAAAGCTAGTGAAGCAATCAATTTTGTACTTCATTTTGTGCAAAATGCTTTTAAGTATCAGCAAGACGGTGAGCAATTTTCACGAGAAAAAGTGATGTTTGCGCAAGAGACGCTTTACTATGACAAGTCAGACTGTGAGGATAGAGCGGTTCTTTTTTCTTCTCTTGTAAAAGAGTTTTTTGGCATCAATGTCGTGGGTGTAAAATACAAAGACCACATGGCGACGGCACTTTACATCCCTCTTGATGGCGATAATGTGACAGTAAAATCCAAAAAGTTTGTTATCGCCGACCCAACATACATGAATGCAACGGTTGGGATGAGTATGCCAAAATATAGAGCCATCAAACCTCAGGAGTATATTGTTGTAAGGTAGTGGCACGTGAGAGTGCTTTTGTAAAAGAGCTGAGGATATTTTCTCTTCCAACCAACGAGACAACCCCGCCTTTGTAAAGGTCTCTAAAAACACCCTCCTGCACGCCTGAGAGGACTATTTTTACCCCTGCATGCTGTAAGATTTTAATCATCTCTTCAAAGTTATGCAGAGCCGTTGCATCGACAAAAGGGACATGGCGCATACGGATGATGAGGATTTGGCTTTGAAAGCCTATATTTTTAATGATTTCAGAATACTGTTTTGCAGAGGCAAAAAAGAGCGGACCGCTTATCTCGTAGATGCTTATGCCCTCTGGAACATCTGAGTAGTCCTCAAGCACATCGCTATCCACACGAGATGGGGTGTTTATGCCGATATCCGCCATTCGTTTCATAAAAAGAAGCGAGGAGAGTACAACACCTATCTGAATGGCAGCCGTCAAATCGACAAACACCGTGAGCAAAAAGGTGCTAAGTAGAACTATGATGTCAAATGGAGAGGCTCTAAGTATGGAGACAAAAGAACGCCATTCGCTCATATTGTAAGAAACCACGATAAGAATTCCCGCCAAACAAGCCATCGGGATAAGTTTTGCGTAGCTTGCGAACAAAAGCATAATCAAAAGAAGTGTGAGCGCATGAACTATGCCTGCTATGGGCGTTCGTGCGCCGTTTTTGACATTGGTGGCAGTTCTGGCAATCGCTCCCGTTGCGGCGATACCCCCAAAAAACGGAGTAACGACATTGGCTATGCCTTGCGCTATAAGCTCTGTGTTTGAGCGGTGTTTTGCGCTTATCATACCGTCTGCTACAACCGCCGAGAGAAGAGACTCAACACCTCCAAGAAGAGCGATGGTTAGAGCAGGGGCGATGTACATGTGGAGCGTGCTAAATTCTACGGATGGGAGTGCAAAACTAAAACTGCTGGGAATTTCGCCAAAAAAAGATTCGATTGTTGTTACTGGGATAGCAAATATTTGAACTATAAGCGTTATAAGTATGATGGCGAGAAATGAGCCTGGGATTTTTGTTGTGATATGTTTTGAGTAGATAGTTATAAGAATAGTTGTGATGGTAATGCCTATGGCGTGAAAGTTGACCTCGCTAAGGTGTGAGAAGTAAACCATCCATTTTTCATAAAATTCTGATGGGAGTTTTTCAAGTGGCAATCCAAGCGCATCTTTTATCTGGGTAGAGAAGATAACCACCGCAATACCGCTTGTAAAGCCCACGATAAGCGGATGTGGAAAGTATTTGAGAAGATTGCCAAGGCGTAAAAGCCCAAAAACAATCAAAATGACCCCAGCCATCATAGTAGAGACCATCAAACCATCCACACCGTACTGCTCAACTATGGCATAGAGAATGACGATGAACGCTCCCGTCGGACCGCCGATTTGAACTCTGCTTCCGCCCAAAAAGGAGATGATAAAACCCGCAACAATGGCGGTAATTAGCCCTTTTTCAGGCGATACACCAGAAGCTACCGCAAAAGCGATAGAGAGAGGAAGAGCAACGATGCCAACCACGATACCCGCAAAGATATCGGTAACAAGCTGCTCTTTGCTAATGCCAGATTTGAGCAGAGTAAAAAGTTTGGGTTCGAAAAGTTTGCTCATTTTAGTTTTGCAGTGAGTGTAGCTGCTCTCTTACTTTTGTCTGCTTATCCTGCGCATCTGCCAAAAGTTCACGGTTTTTTGCCAAAACATCCTCTGGCGCATTTGCGACAAAGCGTTCATTGCTCAACATACCGCCGATTTTGTCTATCTCTTTTTGGAGTTTTTCATCCTGTTTTGTAAGACGGCTGATGATAGGAGCAAGGTCGATGCTCTGTGTCGGGATGAATGTTTCGCACTTTTGAGAGATGTCGCTTATAGCATTTTCCACTTTAGCGTCTGTAAACTCCACAACTTCCACTTTTGCAAGTCTTGAGATAAATGGTCTCATCGACTCTTGCTCTTTCTCGGAGATGCCCTCCATCTTGACATAAGCTTTTTCTATCTTCTGGTTTGCTAGGTCAACCAAAACTTTGGCACGGCGGATAGATACGATAGCATCCATGATAAGCTCAAATTTCGCCTCATCCCTCTCTCGTTTTTTTGTTTTAAACGGATACTTCATAAGCATAATCGACTCACCGCTCTCTAAGCTTGTACCTGAGAGTTCATGATAAAGATACTCTGTGATGAAGGGCATAAACGGATGCAGAAGCTTCATCGCCTCTTTAAAAATCGCTCCAAGCTCAACTATCGCACCTTTGTCTGCCTTGCTAAGTTCAATCCCCCAGTCGCAGAACTCGTTCCATAAAAAGCGGTAAAGCACCGTTGCAGCATCGTTAAATCTGTACTCATCCATACACGCACGAACCTCAAGTGTAGCCATGTTGAGGCGAGAGAGCATGTATCTTCCAAGGTCGCTCTCAACACAAAAACCTCTCAAATCAGGGAATGTTTCAACATTCATTTGAAGGAATTTTGCCGCATTGTAGAGCTTGTTTGTAAAGTTGCGGTTTTGCTCCAGCTTCTCCGTGCTCATGCGGATGTCACGCCCTTGTGCCGCAGAGATGGCAAGAGTGAAACGGAGTATGTCGGCACTGTACTTCTCAACCATGTCAAGTGGGTCGATAACATTGCCTTTTGATTTGCTCATCTTCTGTCCATGCTCATCACGAACGAGTGCGTGAAGGTAGATGTGGTTAAAAGGAAGTTCGCCAATGAAGCTCTCGCCCATCATCATCATTCTCGCCACCCAGAAAAAGAGGATGTCAAAGCCCGTGATAAGAAGCGAATTTGGATAAAAATCTTTCATATCTTGTGAAGTGAAAAGCTTGTCCATATCTACATCGCCGTTACCCCAGCCAAGAGTTGAAAACGGCCAGAGTGCGGAGCTGAACCAAGTATCTAGCACATCTGGGTCTTGCGCTATGTTTTTTGAAGCACATTTTGGACACGCATGCTCTGCATCCTTAAGACTTGCCCACTCATGGTCGCAATCGCCGCAGTAAAAAACAGGGATTTGATGTCCCCACCAAAGCTGACGGGAGATACACCAGTCACGCAAATCTCCCATCCAAGAGTTGTAGGAGTTTATCCAGTGCGGCGGGAAAAATTTTGCTTCGCCGTTGTTTGTTTTCTCTATCGATTTTTTAGCCACTTCGCTTCTAACAAACCACTGTTTTGAGATGTAAGGCTCAACTACATTTTTACATCTGTAGCAGTGTCCCACTTGATGTTTGTGGTCTTCGATTTTTACGATAAAGCCCTCATCTTGAAGTTTTTTGACGATAATCTCACGAGCTGCAAGTCTCTCTAGTCCTTGAAACTCCCCCGCATACTCGTTTAAAATCCCTTTTTCGTCAAAAACGGTAATGAACTCCAAATCGTGTCTTTTGCCCACTTCATAGTCGTTTTGGTCGTGTGCGGGAGTAACTTTTACCACGCCCGTTCCAAATGTCATATCGACATGCTCATCGGCGATGATGGCTACTTCTCTGCTTGTAAGCGGAAGTTTTACTTTTTTGCCTAAAAGATGTTTGTATCTCTCATCTTGGGGATGAACCATAACGGCGGTGTCGCCAAAGTAGGTTTCAGGTCTTGTGGTCGCAACTTCCACAAAACCGCTTCCGTCCGCAAACGGGTACTTTATATGGTAAAACTTGCCGTCATGGTCTTCATGCTCTACTTCTATGTCGCTAAGTGCGCCATCATGCGTACACCAGTTTACCATGTAGTTTCCACGAACGATTAAACCTTGGTTGTAGAGATGAACAAACGCCTCTTTTACAGACTTTTGAAGCCCGTCATCCATGGTAAATCGCTCTCTCTTCCAAGCGGGACTTACGCCCATTTTGCGGAGCTGTGAGGTCATGATGCCTGCTGACTCCTCTTTCCACTCCCACGCTCTCTTTAAAAACGCTTCTCTGCCTATCTCTTCTTTGGTTGTTCCCTCTGCAAGAAGCTGTTTTTCAACGACATTTTGCGTCGCAATGCCCGCATGGTCAGTCCCTGGTTGCCAAAGTGTTTTGTACCCGTCCATTCTTTTATAACGAGTGATGATATCTTGAAGCGTAAATGTAAGGGCGTGACCGATGTGCAGGCGACCCGTGACATTTGGCGGAGGCATCATGATGGAGAAATTTTTTCCCTCTTCTTGAATGGTTTTGTTGCCGTCCACCTCAAAGTAGCCTCTCTCTTCCCAAATTTTATAAAATTTATCTTCCGTAAGTTGCGGTTCGTAGCTGTTTGACATGATTATTTACCTTGATTTTTCTGGTTTAAAAGTGCGCAATTGTAGCTAAAATCGAGTGAGTATTTACTTATCGGAGCTACAATCTAGCTCTATAAAATCAAAGGAGTTATCATGCCAAATACAAAAGAGAATTTAGAAGTAGCATTTAGCGGAGAGAGCGGGGCATACCAGAAATACAGTGCATTTGCAAAACAAGCTCAAAAAGACGGCTTTATAAACATCGCAAAGCTTTTTCGCACAACCGCAGAAGCGGAGAAAATCCACGCTGAGGGTCACTTAAAAGCGATGGAGAAAATAGGTTCAACACTTGAAAATCTTGAAGCGGCAATCGGCGGAGAGACTTATGAGTTTGAAGATATGTACCCGCCTATGTATGAGCAGGCAGTTGCTGAGGGACATAAAGCAAAGAAAATGTTTGGATGGGCGATGGAAGCTGAAAAAGTCCACGCCGAGCTTTACAAAAAAGCCCTTGAAGCAGTGCGTGAGGGAAGAGACCTTGATGAAGTAGGCATCTACCTCTGTCCTCTCTGTGGTTACATAGAGATAGGAGAGCCAACAGAGAACTGCCCAGTTTGTGGCGTAAAACCGTCTGGATTTGTGCAGATTTAAGGGGTTGTGTTTGTGGTTACATTTATTGTAGCCACGCATCCACTTTTTAAAGATTGCTAGAAGCCACAAAAGAGGCTAGTTTTTTTATAAACTCGTTTGGGTTGGTGTCGGCTATCTCTTGAGCTAGTATCTTGTCCGCACCGTCTCCTAGTATCTTTTTGAAAACCGCTTTGATGTCTTCTATATCGCCTCTGTTTTCAAGTCTTCTTCTAAGACCTATGGCATTTAGTCCTTTGATGGTTGCTTTGTTGCCCTCTATGAGCATGAAAGGTGGGACGTCTTTGTCCACCACCGATGCCCCGCCTACCATCACGCCAGTGCCTATAGTGTTGTTTGCTTCTACCACGCTAAAACCGCCAAGGATAACTCTCTCTTCGCATTTGACATTCTCATAAAGTTTGACGGCGTTGGTTGCGATACAGTTTTCTGCCAGCTCCACACCGCCAAAAATCTGCACATATCCCATAAGAAAATTGTTTGCGCCGATGATGATTTTTCTGCTCTCTTTAGTTATATCTTGCGTACCAATCTGTACAAACTCTCTGATATGTGTTTTTTCTCCGATGTGAATCTCTGACTCTTCAGAACCTATAACGGCAAAGCTAAAAATCTTTACATCTTCATCTACTTGAAGCTTGCCTTTTAGGATGATGTTTGACTCTAAAGTACATCCTGCTTTGAGTACGACATCTTTGCCGATAAAACAAAACGGACCGACGGTAACATCAGGTGCGATGGTTGCACCTGTTTCTATAATGGTAGTTGGATGGATTTTTTGCATTATTGACCTGCGATTTGGAGTGTGATGATACTATCTTCTATGGATGCTAAAGAGCCTCTCTCACCGCTATTTAGGTAGTCGATAAATGCTTCAAGCTCATCATGAAGTGCGTTGCTTCTGCCAACAAAACAGTTGTTTGTAATATGTGCATTTGCATTGATATTGACACGTTCTGTAAGTGTTTGAGAGAGAAGATCGGCCTCAAAAAACTTGATTTTGCTATGTGCATCCGCTCTACATGCAACACTTATATTTCTTTTACGGTAAGGTGTGAGCCAGTTTGTTGCTATATCGCCGATAACGTTTCCATCAAGCTCAAACGCCAAAATAGCATTGTCTTCGTGTGTTTTATGAATCTTTTGGGACTTAAAGACAACGCTTTTTATTATCTCTTTTTGCGTGATAAAGCGAATCAGGTCGCTATCATGCACGGAGAGGTCGGTTAAAATGCCAACGTCCGCTATACGTTCAGGAAAAGAGCCGCTGCGAACGATAGATATGGCAAGAATCTCATGCTCTTTTATCTCTTTCATAAGTGCTTTTACGACAGGATTGAAACGCTCTATATGTCCTACACAGCTCTTGATACCGCTCTTTTGCACTGTTTCAAGAAGCTCTTTCGCATCTGTAACACTTGAAGCGGCAGGTTTTTCGATGAAGATATCTACACCACGAGTGGCGCATTTGAGAGCAGCTTCTTTATGCAAAAATGTAGGTGTTGCAATGATGAGTGCATCTGGTTTTACTTCATCTAACATAGTCTCTAAATCATGAAAAAACGGCTCTTTAAATTCGCCGTTTTTTATAACATCACAAAGTGCGACAACCTCTGCACCGGCTACTTTTTTGAGCGTGTTATAGTGGTTTTTTCCCATAACACCAAGACCAAGAATGGCGATTTTTTTCAATGTTTACCCTTTGATGGCGTTAACGACAAAATCTTGCTCTGCTTCGCTCAAAAACGCACTCATTGGCAGGGACATAATCTCTTTTGCTACTATCTCGCTGATAGGAAAATCGCCCTCGTTATAGCCCAAATCTGCAAAAGCCTCTTGCAAATGAAGCGGCAGTGGGTAGTGAACAGCAGTCGGAACGCCAGCGGCAGAGAGTTTTGCTACCATCGCTTCTCTATCTTTTACTCTCACGGAGTACTGCGCATAGACGCTTGTATTGTCCTCTGCGATTTTTGGCGTGATAACATCTGCATCTTCAAGGAGGTCACTGTATCTTGCTCCTATCTCCTCTCTTGCAGTTGCTTCCGCCTCAAAATGTTTGAGTTTTACATTTAAAACGGCTGCTTGAATAGCGTCAAGTCGTCCGTTGATACCGATATATTTGTGCTTATAACGCTCATTTTGTCCGTGGTTGAGAAGCATACGCATCTTTGCGGCAAGTGCATCATCGCTTGTAAATATCGCTCCGCCATCTCCGTATGCACCAAGCGGTTTGGATGGGAAGAAGCTTGTGCATGCTATGGTTGAGAGGTTGCATGATTTTTTGCCTCTGTAAGATGCGCCAAAACTCTGGCACGCATCTTCAATGACAACGATGTTGTGTTTTGCGGCGATTGCATTGATAGCATCCATATCTGCACACTGTCCATAAAGAGAGACGGGAATGATGGCTTTTGTTTTGCTTGTGATGGCATCTTCTATCTTTGTAGGGTCGATGTTGTAGCTCTCTTCGTCTATGTCAACAAAAACGCTCTTAGCCCCCAAAAGTGCGACAACTTCGGCAGTTGCTATAAAAGTAAAAGGAGTAGTGATAACCTCATCGCCCACGCCGATATCAAGAGCCATAAGCGCAAGAAGAAGAGCGTCCGTGCCACTGCTACATCCGATAGCGTGTTTTGCGCCCGTATAAGATGCAAGACCTCTCTCTAACGAGTTAAGTTTTTCTCCGCCGATGAACTGCGCCGAGGACATAACCTCTAAAACTTCACTGTTTATCTCTTTTTCATATTTTTTGTATTGTGCTTGTAAGTCTATAAAATTAATCTTCATCTCTATCCTCTATAATGTTTGCTACTTTTTTGGAACTGCCGTACTTAAGATACGCTCTGAGTGCCTTTGAATCCTCTAAAAATCTGCTTCTCTCAAACGTTTTATACGCTTGTATAAGATTTGTTGCGTTCACATTTTCTTGTATAAATTCAGGGTGTAAAACTCTGTTTTTAAACTTTGAAAACATGATATTTGCAAGCCCGATATACTCCAGCTTTACAAGTCTGCTTGCAATAAAATAATCAAACGGTTTGGCAATATAGGTCAAAACAAAGGGAGTCCCGATGAGTGAAGCCTCTAATGTTGCCGTGCCGCTGCAAATAAATGCAAAATCTGCATTTAGAAGTGTTTTGTGTGCATCATGCGCTATTTTAAAACCTGCAAGGCTACCATAAACTTCTTTTATATCTTCTTTAGAGAAGTGTTTTGGAACGATAATAATCGCATCCACGCCAAGTGCTTCTCGAACCTCTTTAAAGATGGGAAGGAGTTTTTTTATCTCTCCCTTTCTACTCCCTGGCATAAAAACAACGCTTTTTACTTCATCATTTAGATGCTCTTTAAACTCTGTTATTTGGTCAAGCAGAGGGTGTCCTACATACTCGATGGGTGCATTTTTGGAGTAGTAGTCACGCTCAAAAGGAAGGATAGAGGCGAGACGGTCAATAGTCTTTTCTAAAATTGGAATTCTTTTTTGTTTCCACGCCCACGCTTGAGGCAATATATAGTAGATAATCTCTTTTTGCGGGTACTTTTTTCTGATTTTTTTGGCAAGAGGGAGATTGAAGCCAGAGGAGTCTATGAGAAGCACTTTGTCGGCATCACGTGCGAGTTCTACCATCTCATTGCCCAGTTTGATGAAAAAAAGAAGTTTTTTTAGTGCATCGACAAACCCCATGATAGCGAGACTTCTAAGGTCAACGATGCTCTCTCCAAGCTCTCTGTCAAAGATGCCGATAAACTCTGTCGTCTCGCTCAACTCTTTTTTAAGAGATTTAAGATGTACATTTGCCGAGTGTTCAAGTGCGCTTACTAAAATTTTCATGAGCCTCCATGTCCGTGTGTGTGAAAACTGTCATCATAACGATTTTTGCTATCCTCTGGTACAAACTCATTCATGTAAATGGTAAGATTTTCTATATCTTTATCGCTTAAACCAACCGCAAAAGGTATCATCATCTCTTGTTGTTGGTTGTCTGAGAGTTTGGAACGAAAACGCTCAAGTTTGTACTTTATATAGCCCTTTGCACGGTTGGCAAGATAGGGGTAGTTGTGCATTCCCTCCAAGTTTCTCCCATGACAGCCAAAGCAGCCATGTTGTCTGTAGAGCCGTTTGCCATCTTCATATTGGGGCGATGCACAAAACAGAGAGAGCGGTACTAAAACTAAAGATATAAAACGCAACTCTAAGCCTTTGTCTAATATAATTTTGCAATTATACCAAAGCGAGGCAGTTTTTATGATTATCAAAAGTGCGAGAGTATGCGATGCAAAGGGCGAGAGAGAAGTTGATGTAAGAGTGCAAGATGGTGTAGTTGCGGAGATAGGCGCAAATCTTCAAGGAGATGAGTTTATCGATGCAAAAGGTCTCTATCTTCTGCCGCTTTTGGTGGACACAAACATAAGAGTTCAAGATGCAGCACTCAATGCAAAAAATATAAAAGCTCTCTCTCAAGAGGCACTTGAGGCTGGCATAGGGCATATCGTCATAAACCCAGAGTGTTCGCCCGCACTTGATAATGAGATTGTTTTGGAATTTGCGCAAAACGGGCTTCATGGCTTAAGCGGTGCAAAAGTTGATTTGATGATTAGTGCTTTAAGGGAAGATGCAACACTTAGTAATATCGCTATCTTGCTAAAGCGTGGCGCAATCGCTCCATACATGAGTACCATCGCAAAGAATGATTTGGTGATTAAAATCGCACAGTATTGCCAGATGTACGGTGTAACGCTTTTTTGTAAAGCAGAGGACAACTCTCTTATCTCTAGCGGTGTGATGCTTGATGGCGATGTGAGTTCACAGCTCGGACTTGCAGGGATTCCTGATTTGAGTGAAGTTTTGCATGTCTCTCGTATGATAGAGATAGCTAGACACTTTAAGATAAAGATTCTATTTAAGTCCATCGCTTCTCCACGCTCCATCTACCTTATAAGCAAAGCAAAACAAGAGGGTGTTGCAGTGAGCTGTGAAGTCTCCATCCACCATCTTTTAAACTCAGATGAAGCATGCAGAAACTTCAACACCACCGCAAAACTCAACCCGCCTTTAGCATCAAGCATAGATGTTGTGCTTTTGCAAGAGGCACTCAAAAACTCTCAAATTGACGTCCTAACAACCCTCCATCAGCCAAGCTCACCTGTAAACAAAGAGGTGGCATTTTACGATGCGGCGTATGGATGTGAGGGGCTAAAAAATGCGATGAGTCTCTACTATACAAAGCTGGTTAAGAGCGGTTTTATCTCCATGAGCCGCCTTATAGAGCTATGTGTGCAAAACCCCGCAAAAGCTCTGGGGCAAGAGTGCGGCGTTATAGAAGTCGGAGCAAAAGCGCAGATGATGCTTTTTGATGCGAATGCTAAAGTGACGATGGATGAAAAACTCTCGCTATACAACGGCGAGGAACTTTATGGAGAGATTAAGGCTATATTCTAATTTTTAACATTTGACTGATATAATTGGGTGCAATAATTTTATAAAAAAAAGGAAGAGTAGTGAAGCGATACGCAATTGTTATCTTTATCGCTCTTTCTGTCTTTAGTGCCAACTTTTTTGCGATGTCGGATGTTTTTTCAAAACACGATTTTAACCATAACTTATACTCTCTTCATGAGCATCAACATACCCATAGTGCAGTAAAACATACCCATAATCATAGCCATAAAGTTAGTTATGTTGATTTTTATATAGCAGAAAGTATCCAGATAAAACTCTCCTTTTGTATGCAAGAAAATAACTTTGATTTTGCAAAACTCCATCACTCTTTTATATCTAAAGAACTCTTCCGCCCTCCTATCGTCTAATCTTTTCTCAACTATTATCATTTTAATACATACAATTTTTCAGAAGGAAATCTATGAAGACGCTTTTAATTTTAGGCGCATTGCTTCTGTCGAGTACCATGGCTTTCGCGCACGGTATTTCAGCCGCAGACAAGCAGGCAATGCTTGATGGGGGAAACCTCAAATATATTTGGCTTGGTGCTACCCATATGCTTAGCGGGTATGACCATCTGCTCTTTTTGTTTGGTGTGGTCTTTTTCTTAAACACACTCAAAGATATCGTTAAATTTGTCTCCGTCTTTACATTGGGACACAGTATTACGCTGATTTTGGCGACTTTTATGGGAGTCAATGCCAACTACTATCTGATTGATGCCGTAATAGCAATCAGCGTTATCTATAAAGCATTTGACAACAACAAGGGCTTTCAAAACTATCTGCATGTCAAATCTCCAAACCTGTTATGGGTTGTATTTCTATTTGGGCTTATCCATGGTTTTGGACTCTCCACTCGCTTGCAACAGCTTCCTCTTGGAGAAGACAAGGTTGATATGTTGTTGAGAATAGTTTCATTCAATATCGGTGTTGAATTTGGACAAATTATTGCCCTGATTCCAATACTTTTCATTCTAATGCTTTGGCGCAAAAAAGAGTCATTTATGCAGCAAAGCAAGGTTGCCAACCACGCTCTTATGTTCGCAGGTTTTATGCTTTTGCTTATGCAGTTACATGGCTATTTGCATACCACAAACGAAGAGGAGTTCGGCTTTAACAAAGACGCTCATACGCATATTCATCTTGATATGAAGGCAGAAGAGTCAAAACAAAATATACACGGTTCATTATAAAAGGAGAACAAAATGAAAAAAATGATTACAAAGGTTGCAGTTGCAGCCATCTTGACACTCGGGGTAAATCCATTGTATGCTGGAGCAGGGCATGACCATGAACACGGGCATAGCCACGCTCAGGAAAAAATCAATGAGGCAAAAGCTAAAGAGATTGCTATAAAAGAGATGAGAAAGTATGTTCTTAAGGGAAAGCTTGAGAAGAGTTGGGAGAGTGTGCCAGTTAATAGTGCGAAACAGCAGGTTTTTAAATCTGTACCTGAATGGGTAGTTGCTTTTAAAAATCAAAATGAGACGAACCCAGAACAGCAAAATCTCTATATTTTTGTAAACCAATACGGCGAAATAATTGGTGCTAACTTTACTGGCAAGTAGAGAGTGTGTCAGCCTCTTTGGCTGGCATGATTCAAGGAGAATAAGGTGTATTTCTACATTACAAAAATCGTTATTACAGCGCTTTTAATCGTGCTTATATCTGAAATAACAAAGCGAAGCTCTCTGGTGGGTGCTTTGTTGGCGGCTATTCCGTTAGTCTCAATATTGGCTATGACTTGGATGTATTTAGATACAAACAACAGCAATGCTGCGGTAGAATTTTCAAACAAAATTATTTGGTTGATTCCTCCGTCAATGACACTGTTTATAATGTTCCCAATACTCATAAAAAAAGGAGTAAGCTTTTTTCCTAGTATGGCTATTTCGGTAATACTTACAATAACTGCTTATTACCTAATGATATTAATTCTTGGAAAATTCGGGATAAAAATGTAAGTCAAGAGTGGTCAGTAAAAATTAATATGGCTAATAAGTCAGTGCTTTTTATTTACTATTGTTAGTTACACTTCAAGTTATGCGAATACGAAAATTCTGGACATTGCTATTATTAATCTCGATTAGTTTTTTCGTAGCACATGCTTCGGTCTTCTCGGCAGTTCAAGATGAGCACTGCAGTGTTGATAGATACGTTCAGGAACTTTCGGAGCCTGTAGATTGTGGAGATCTCTGCGATATCCACTATATGTTTCATATGAGCTATATCCTTCCTCTGAAAAACAGTCTCAACATATATAACAATAGCCAGTTACTTCCCCCTATTCATCCTAATGAGCATTATCAAAATGGCTCAATTTTACCATTTTACCGCCCTCCAATTACCGCTTAACTTTTTTATTTACACACTAAACCATTACCACTAACTCCCTTCTGAGGGAGATTATATACCTATGTATTTATTCAAAGGATTACACATGAAATTTATCCTATTAATATGGAGCATAATGCTCGTATTACAGGCAGAAGCAACAAATATTACCGTTCAAGAACACAACTCTTTTCATAACACAAATAGTCGTCCTATTTTGCAAATGGACAAAAAAAGAAAAATGCACGATTTACACAAAATTGATGAAAAGCAGGCGGCACAATTAGTTAAAAATGAAACGGGTGAAGAGATTATTTCTCATACATTAACACATGAGGGAAACTCTCTTTTTTATGATA
The DNA here is from genome assembly GCA_030247515.1 of Sulfurimonas sp. Taxonomy (GTDB): domain Bacteria; phylum Campylobacterota; class Campylobacteria; order Campylobacterales; family Sulfurimonadaceae; genus Sulfurimonas. The sequence continues at coordinate 32,965 of JAOTSA010000004.1, forward strand.
TTGATACCAAAAACTATACTATTGAGCTCGATGCAATTGATGGAACAATTCTCAAGAAAGTAAAAAAATGATTAAGTTTATTTTACCCATCACACTTCTATGCAGTTTAAGTTACGCCGAAAACTTTGAAACTTTTTTGGCACGTGCAGTTGAAAATAGTATATATCTTCAATCCTCTGGGTTAACGATTGAACAATCTCGTCTGGAGGGAAACATCATAAAACGGTATGAAAACCCAAAGGTTGAGATAGAAGCATCCAGCTTTGAAAGCGAAAGCGGATATCGTGTAGCCATCACTCAGCCAATCCGCCTTTTGGACATAAGCGCCGATAAAGAACATTTCGCAACTTCTAAAGAGAGAAATGCTAAAGTCAATGTTTCAGCCGCACATGCGCAGTTTGTAAAAGAGATGTCTCTTTTATATGTAGAGTACTCACAAAAACAAAAACTGCTGGATTTAGCCAACGAAGAGCTTAAAATAGCTCAAAAAATAAATGAGATATCAAATCAGCGCTTTCTTAGCGGTTCGTTATCCAAAGCGTTGATGCTCCAAGCGGATATCGATTACGCAACTGCGCAAAGCAATGTTCTTGAACATGAGAGAGAGCATTCGTTAAGCCATTACGACTTGTTGGCATTTGCAGGAGTCACCGAAGAGCTCCAGATTGAACCAAACTATCAATTCGGACTCATCAATGATGAAAAAGAGAATCCGGATATCGCACTGCTTGAATCTGAGAATGCTATGTCGATATCAGAATCAAAGCTAAATACATATGCGATTGAGTCTATCGAGGTGTTTGGTGAATATGAAAGAGAGGGCAATCAAAATATTTACCGCGCCGGAGTCTCAATTGCCTTGCCTTTTTTTAATGACAAGAGTGAAGAAAAATCGATTTTATCACTGCAAGAACGCCGTAATGCCTTAGCATTAAAGGCTTATAAAAATCGTCTTCAAACTAAAATAACCACACTCAAAAAAGAGTTGGACACCCTAAACAGACTGCTTCAAAAGCGTCAATCCAATCTAAAAAATGAACAGGAGCTAATGAACATGTACAATGATGCGTATGCTATAGCCACAATCAATATTTTAGAACTCTATGAGATTAAAAATAGACTTCTTTCAACAAAACGCGAAGTAATAAATCTGCAATCACAGATAAGCCGTACCACCATCGACTACAACTACACACAAGGAAACTATAATGAATAAAATCGTATTGAGAGCCTTTTTTTTACTATCAGCGACACTGCTTGGAGCGCTTGATATTCCAACTCAAAAAGTTCAAATTCGCCCTTTTGGTGCAACAATCGATGTTAACGCCAAAATTATCCAGCAAAACAGTGATCAGCAAGCCATCACATCCCCTTTGAGCGGATACATTGAAGCATATTATGTTCGTGCCGGAGATAGAGTCAAAAAAGGAGACAAAATAGCAAAAATAGTCTCAGCCGAACTTTCAAAAATGGCAGTAAATTATCAGTCGTTAAAAACACAATACGGTTATTTGGATAAAAATTTTCAATCCAATAAAGAGCTGTATGAGTGCGGGATGCTCTCTACTCAGGAGTTTACATCAAAACAAATCGAACGAGATGCCATGCTTTGGCAAATAAAAAGCATAGAAGCCACTCTTAAAACATCAAATATTAAACCGGAAGCACTTAACACTCCAAACTCTGCATACTTTATTTATGCAACCGCTTCAGGGAGTATTTCTGAGATTATTCAGCCTCTTGGTTCATACGTAAAAGAAGACACCTCAATAGCGCTCATTATCAATAAAAATGCCTTCTTTTTAGAGTGCTATGTTCCTCAGCGTTACGCTATGAATGTAAAAAATGGGCAAAAGGTGCTTATAAAAAATAACGCATCAACTCCTATATACGGGAAGGTTGAGCGTATTTTGCCGTCGATAGATGAAAAAACTCAGCGTATAAGTGTTTTGGCTTCTATAGAACCTTCTTTGCAAGAGCTTTATCTAAACCAATATGTCGGTGCAACTATCTACACCCAAAAAGACAAAAACTATCTCTCTGTGAAAAAATCTGCACTCACCTTTTTTCAAAATGAGTGGGTTGTATTTGTTCCAGTACAAAAAAGCCTTTCTGCAAAACAAGAAGAGCATGGAGAACATGGAGAACTTGATGAGCATAAAGAGAGTCCCCAGTACGAAGCCAGAGTAGTTGAAATAATCACCAAAGATGATGATTATATTGCAATTCGTGGGCTAGAGGAAGGTGAGAGCTATGTCAGCGATAAAAGCTATTATGTAAAATCGATGCTGTTAAAATCAGCTATCGGTGAGCATGGGCATTGATAGGAAATTATGATGATAAATAAACTTATAGATACTGCCCTTAAATACCGTGTTTTGGTCCTTGTAGCGTTCCTTGCTGTTATTGCTTTTGGAATAAAATCATATCATGAGATACCTGTTGATGCATTTCCGGACATTACTCCAAAGCAGGTCGTCATTTATACCGAAAGTCCCGGTAATTCCGCCGAAGATATTGAAAAACTAATCACCTATCCGATTGAATCAGCACTCTCTGGTATGGCAGGTGTCAAAATGATTATGTCCAACTCTATTTTTGGACTTTCCTATGTATCCATCTTTTTTGAAGACAATATGGACATCTATTTTCTCCGCCAGCTGGTTAATGAACGCCTAAGCGGTGTTGAGATACCACAAGGATGGGGAAAACCTGCACTTGGTCCCAATACCACAGGTCTTGGTCAAGTATTTTGGTATCAAATTCAGGATAAAACAGGACGATTTTCACTTAGCCAACTGCGAGAGCTCCAAGAATATGTCGCAGCTCCATTATATAAAAGTGTATCGGGGGTTGAAGAGGTTACGGGATGGGGAGGTCATGAAAAGCAGTATGATGTACTCATCGACACACAAAAGCTTCAAGATTTCGATATAACATACGATAGTGTGGTTAATGCTTTACAAAAAAGCAACAGTGCGGCAGGAGGACAATATCTCGAATTTAACCAAGAGCAATATCTTATACGAGGCGTAGGTCTTTACAGTTCATTGGATGATATTCGAAATACTCCAATAAAACATCTAAACGGGGATTCTATAACCATTAACGATGTCGCAGAAGTAAAAGAAGGGACATCGCCACGATTCGGAGCGGTATCGGTTGATGGAAAGGAAGCTGTTATGGGGATGGTGTTGCAACGCACCCAGACCAATGCGGCTGATGTTGTCGAACAACTCAAGGCAAAAACAAAAACAGTCAACGCAACGCTTCCAGAAGGTGTCAGCATCAAACTTTTATACGACCGCACAGAAATAACAAAAAAAGCTGTTGATACAATGGATGTGGCGCTGCTGGGCGGAATGATACTTGTAGGCATCGTTCTATTCTTATTTTTATTTGAGTTGCGCTCGGCATTTATTGTTATTCTCTCACTTCCCGTTTCATTGCTAATAGCTTTTTTACTAATGGATTATTATGGACTTAGTGCCAATTTGATGAGTTTAAGCGGTCTGGCTATTGCCGTGGGAATGATTGTAGACGGAACGGTTGTTATAGTTGAAAACAGTTTTAGAAAGCTGCATGATCACCCAGAATTATCACATTTTGAGGTAATTTCAGAGGCAGCCAAAGAGGTTTCAACACCGGTAACCTTTGCGATTTTAATAATTGCCGTTGTTTTTTTGCCGCTGCTCAGCCTTGATGGTTTAGCCGGAAAACTCTATGTTCCGATGGCACTTAACATAACATTTGTTATGCTGGGTTCGCTTGCGGTTGCCCTTATTTTAGTACCTGTTTTAGCAACTTATCTGCTAAAACCAACGACTCATCACGATAATATTGTTATGCGTGCGCTTAAGAGACGATACACTCCGATGCTGAACTTTGCACTATCTCATGCCAAAATGTTGCTTGGGGGAACATCTATCATCTTTTTAGCTTCTATTGTAATGCTAACTCAGCATGGGCGTGAATTTATGCCAGAACTAAACGAAGAGTCAATTATGTATCGTGTCACTTCTATCCCCGGTACCAGTTTGTCGCGCTCAACACAGACCGCTCAAGAAATAGAAAGCTTCATACTTAAACACCACAGTAATGAAGTAGAGTCGGTTTTATCAATGATTGGACGGAGTGAAAAAGGAGAAACCGCACAAGCAAACTACATGGAGGTGCTTTTAATACTAAAGCCAACCATTGAAAACTATGAAGCTCTTTCCAAGCAGATTGACACCGAACTTGATAAAGAGTTTGAATTTGTCCAATTTACACCGACTCAGCCAATAGCCATGAGGATTGAAGAGCTGCTTGAAGGAGTAAAAGCCGAACTTGCAATCAAAATCTACGGTGAAGACCAAAAAACACTCCAATCCATTGCAAATGAGATACAAGAGAGCATCGGTTCTATAAGCGGGGTTCAAGGCATAGAGGTTGAATCTCAACTAGGACAGGCTCAAATCAAAATCGAACCTGATTATGCCGCCCTTGCACGACATGGCATCGGTGTAGATGAAGTAATGGAGATTATTCGCTACGGCATCGGAGAAGAGCCTGCCACCTATATGATTGAAGGTGTGCGCCGCTATGGTATAGTGCCGAAAATCAAAGATGCGAAAATTGACATTGAAACAATAAAAAATATTCCAATACGCTCACATAATGAACAAATTGTTACACTCGAGCAAGTTTGTCATATCGAAACAATCCAAGGTCCTTCATTTATTAAGCGTGAAAATATGAGCCGCTATATGGTGCTATCCATTGATGTTGAGGGGCGCGATATTGCCTCATTTGTCAAAGAGGCGGATTCACTCATAGACAAAAACATCAATATGCCAGATGGCTATTATCTGGGGTGGGCAGGAGATTTCAAAAATATGCAAGAGGCAACACAAAAGCTGCTTATCATTATCCCTATTACACTGCTGTTAATAATCCTGCTTTTATATATGGCATTTAATTCGCTCTCTAAAGCAGGGCTTATTTTACTTAATGTTCCATTTGGATTAATAGGCGCCGTTGCCGCACTATTGATCAGCGGCGTATATTTATCGGTTTCTGCAATTGTCGGATTTATAGCCATCTTTGCAATTGCGGTTCTTAACGGAATCGTTTTGGTGAGTTTTATTGATGAAATGAGAACAAAGTTCCCAGATGTAGATCTAAAAGAGGTAGTTAAAAATGCAACGCTTCTTCGTCTGCGTCCGGTACTCATGACTGCTTCTACTGCGTTGCTTGGAATTTTGCCTTTACTCTTTGCCACAGGTGTCGGAAGTGAAATCCACTACCCTCTTGCCGTCGTAGTCACAGGGGGAATCATAAGTTCTACAATCTTAACTCTGCTGATATTGCCATCTACTTATTGGATGTTTTATCGTAAAGTTTCTACAAAACTATAGTCCTTTTCTGACTATAGAAAATAACTTTGATTTTGCAAAACTCCATCACACTTTTATATCTAAAGAACTCTTCCGCCCTCCTATCGTCTGATTTTTTTCAACTTATAAGACTTCTTTGCATAACTTAAAAATTAGATTCCAAATGACCAAAGGAGAATAAGGTGTATTTCTACATTACAAAAATCGTTATTACGGCACTTTTAATCGTGCTTATATCTGAAATAACGAAGAGAAGCACTCTAGTCGGTGCCTTATTGGCGGCTATTCCGTTAGTCTCAATATTGGCTATGACTTGGATGTATTTAGATGTATTTAGATACAAACAACAGCAATGCTGCGGTAGAATTTTCAAACAAAATTATTTGGTTGATTCCTCCGTCAATGACACTGTTTATAATGTTCCCAATCCTAATAAAAAAAGGAGTAAGTTTTTATCCCAGTATGGCTATCTCGGTTGTGTTGACAATAACTGCTTATTACTTGATGATACTAATTCTTGGAAGATTCGGGATTAAAATGTAGAAATTCAAAAGATTTTTTCCTGAAATATGCTAATATTCCAAAAAAATTAAGGATTGCCCATGTTACATGAATACCGTGATATCATCACTCACATGAAAGAAAACGAAGCAGCAAACGCACACTTTTTAAAGATTTTTCACAAGCACAATGAGCTTGATGACCAAATTGCAAAAAGCGAAAAAGGCGATGTTCTTTTGACTGATTTAGAGCTTGAAACACTTAAAAAAGAGAAGTTGAAGCTTAAAGATGAGGCGTACGCTATTATTCTTCAGTACAAAAAAGAGAACAATCTCTAATTTTAAAGAGGAGATTTAGCTCCTCTTTTTATAAAACTCCGCTTTAAACTCCACGTATCTATCCGCCAAAATCGCCTCTCTAGCTTTTCTCATAAGATTTAAATAGTAATGCAAGTTGTGAATGGTTGCAAGTCTAAAGTATGCTATTTCTCTTGCACGGAAAAGATGGTTGAGGTACGCTCTTGAGTATCTTTTGCATGTAAGACAATCGCACTCGCTATCTATGGGTGTGTTATCCTCTTTATACGCCGCACCTTTGATGTTGAGCCTTCCAAAAGAGGTAAAAAGTGTCCCGTTTCTTGCATTTCGTGTGGGCATAACACAGTCAAACATGTCGATGCCCCGCTCAATGTTTTCTACCAAATCTTCAGGAGTTCCAACGCCCATAAGGTAGCGTGGTTTGTCGCTGGGCATATACTGCACGGTATGTTCCACAGTGTTGTACATCTCTTGATTTAACTCGCCCACGCTAAGCCCGCCGATAGCAAAACCGTCAAAATCAAGCGCACAAAGCTCTGTTGCACTTTTTGTTCTAAAAGCTTTGTCCGTTCCACCTTGTATGATGGCAAATATATTTTGTTCTGTACCGACACACTCTTTTTGTTTTGCTCTAAAGTAGTCGATGGACTCTTTCGCCCATGCCGTTGTTCGCTCAATGCTAAGTGCGATGCGCTCCTGCGTGGCTGGAAGAGCGACTAAGTCATCCAAAATCATCATGATGTCTGAGCCTAAGTTGTGCTGAATATCTATAACTTTTTTTGGCGTAAAGAAGTGTTTGCTTCCGTCTATGTGGCTTCTAAACTCTATGCCGTTTTGTGAAGCTTTGGATATATCGCTAAGACTAAATGCCTGAAAACCGCCACTGTCAGTTAAAAAGCTTTTAGGGTAGGTCGTAAAGCCGTGAAGTTTGCCCATTTTAGCGACTGTTTCATCTCCAGGGCGCAAGTACACATGGTAAGTGTTTGCCAAAATTATCTCCGCACCAAGAAGCTCTAAAACATCCTCCATGTCAAGTGCTTTGACGCTTCCTAGTGTTCCAACGGGCATAAAAACGGGAGTTTTTATAGTGGAGTGAGCGGTTTTGATAGTGCAGGCTCTAGCATTTTTTGAGGTGGCATCGAGAGTAAATTGCATGGATAAATCTTTCTTGTTTTTTGTAATTATACCGTTTTAAGTCCATCTAGGGTAAAATTCGCAAAAAATTTCTCTAAGGTAAATCCAATGGCAACTGTAGGAATGAGTGATATCAAAAAAAATGTGCGTCTTATAATCGGTGAAGTACCGTATAAAGTCGTCGAGTTTCAACATGTTAAACCAGGTAAAGGTGCGGCATTTGTTCGTATGAAAGTGAAGAGCTTTTTAAACAATAAAGTTGTTGAAAAAACTGTACATGCTGGCGATAAGTTTGAAGTTCCTGAGATAGCTTACAAAACAATGCAGTATCTTTATGATGATGGCGAGGCGTTTCAGTTTATGGATCAAGAGTCTTACGAGCAGATATCTCTCTCGTACGAGCAGTGTGACGACGCTTCAAAATGGTTCAAAGACGGTATCAATGTTGATATCATCTTTTACAAAGGAAACGCTATCTCTGTAACTGCTCCTGAAGTTATGGAACTCCTTATTACCGATACACCGCCAAACTTCAAGGGCGACACATCAAGCGGTAGCAGAAAACCTGCAACGCTAGAGACGGGTGCAGTTGTTCAAGTACCTTACCACGTTTTAGAGGGCGACACAATCAGAGTAAATACTGTTGATTGTGAATACTTAGAAAAAGTGAAATAAATCCTCTTTTGATGCGAGTTTTCTCGTGTCAAAAACCTCTTTTTTAGTCAATCAAAACCTCTGCTATCGTAAAATCAATCTCTTCATCAATATCTATAGAACTTTTTCTGTCCATTTTGTAAGCAAAAATATTATCTTTAAGAAAAAAACTTTTCTCATCCAAAAGTTTATCTGTTTTGCAGATGTAAATCGCACCGTTTATTCTGTAGCATGGTTCTAAATCTTGGCTTCGTTTGTTGAGTGTCTCGTCTCTTAAAAATCTACTCATGTTTATGTCTTGTGGCAAAGTGTTGCTCCAAAGCGGACTGTGTTCCATCTCGCATACACCGACCACGGCATCTGCATTTTTAGCCAGAAGCAGTTCTATGGCTTCATCTATGTGTTTTTCATCTCTAAGCGGACTTGTTGGTTGGAGCAAAACTATATAATCATACTTTTTAAAGTTGTCTATCGTGTGCTTAATGGCATCAAAAGTTGTGGCAGTGTCACTTGAGAGTTCATCTGGGCGTTTGATGGTTTGTGCGCCGCAGAGTTTTGAGATATTTAGTATCTCCTCATCATCGCTGCTTACAACTACTTTGTCAATATATCTGCTTTTAATCCCTGCTTCTATGCTCCATGTTATAAGTGGTTTTCCGCATAAATCTAGTATGTTTTTTCTAGGTAATCTTTTGCTTCCGCCTCTTGCAGGGATAATTGCTAAAAAAGTTTTATTTTTTTCTATTTGATTATTCATGTTTAAAATGTATAGCCAACATAGGCTGAGATTGATTTGTCGCTGGCTGAGTCACTTAGACCATGTCCGTAATGTCCGCCAATATTCCAACTGTTGTCAATCATATAAGTGTATCCGAGGGAGAGATATTTTATGGTTTGGGTTGAGGTGTAAATACTCTCATTTTGGTAGTAAGCCGCACTTAACGCTGATTTCTTGCTAGGTTGTATATATTTTGCACCAGCATAAAATCCATAGCTGTTTTGGTACTTCTCCTCTGTAACGTCACTGTCATTTACCAATGTATAGTTGCTTCCAAAAAATAGCGAAAATCTACTGTTTAAATCATAATCTAAATCAACTGATGCCATATAGTCAGTCTCTTCATTGTTGTATGTACTTTTGTATGTTGGCAAGATGAGTCCAACTCCAGTTGTTATGGAGAGCTTTTCGGTTGGGGTAAATCGGTACATGATACTTACTGATGTATCTTCCAAACCACTTTTTGACTCCACACCATCATCGGACTTGTAGTGTGATGCGACCAACTGAAACCACCATCTTCCTGTGTAAATATCTGCTTGCAGTGAGCTGCTTAGAGTGTCGGATGGCTCTTGAGAAGCATAGTTGATTTGTGAATAGCCCATGCCAAAAACCAAATCATAGGAGATTTCAGTTTCAGTACTTTTTATCATGCATCCATCCGCATCGACCAAGTCGCTTAAAGGTGTTTGCGGGCAGAGATCATACGCATCTTCTACGCCATCAAAATCACTATCAACATAGGCATAAGAGGAGGTTGTCATACACAACAGAGCCAATACTAAGCGATACACTACTGTTTTCCTTGCTGTTTTTGACCGCCAAAAGAGCCGTTGTGATGTTTGGAGTGTTGCATCAAACCGCCATTTTCTTGAGAGTTGCCTTGATGAAGCTTTAGTTGTCCTTTGTTCGCAGAATCGCCTCTACTTTGTTGAAGAGTGTTGAGTGCGTTGGCACGGTCTTTCTCATTCATAGCCGCTATTTGGGTTTTTAGCTGGTTCATAAGTTTGACACGCTCCGAGGGCGGAGCGTTTTTTATCGCTTCTATCTGCTCATTAATGGATTCATCCCCAAAAAGAGTAGTACCAAGCAGCAACAAATAGAGTGGCATCATAAAATTTTTCATAAATATCCTTTAAGTGCAGAAGTTTGACATGAAAGCATTAGTGTTTCGTTAGCGAGCCGAGTTCGAGAGTAAAAATAGTCCCTTTTGAGAGTTGGCTTTTTACGTCAATGGAAATTTTCAGCTCATCACAGAACTTTTTAACGATGTGAAGCCCGATACCCACTCCCCGTTCATGCTCTTTGTAAAATCGTTCAAATATCTTTTCTGGATGCGCAATCCCTTTTCCAGTATCTTGAATGTAGAGTTTGTTCTCTCTTGCGTCAATAGTGAGCGTAACAGAGCCATCATGTTTGTTGTATTTGGCGGCATTGCTTAGGAGGTTGTCAACAATGCGGATAAAAGCGTTTTGATTTGTGGTTAAGGTTATATTTTCTCCATTAAGTATAAAACGGATGGAGGGGTATAGCTTTTCTAGTGCCGTGATTCTGCCCTTTATCAGATGGTTTAGCTCAAATGTTTCAACCTGATAAATATGCTCTTCAAGATAGCTCCGCAAGTTGTCTCCAAGAGAGACAATGGTATCAATGCTCTGAAATATTCGATTTATTTTTTTTTCGTCATCCAAACTGGGTTTGAGAAGAGAGACATTGAGCCTGAGTGCCGAGAGCGGTGTGTTGAGGTCATGCAAAATATCACGGCTGAACTCTTGTGTTAGATAAAGCGCACGGCGCAGTGGATAGAGTGAGTAGAGTGAAAAAAGGGCTGAAACAACGGCAATAACCAAAAGTGCCAAACTATAGTAAAAGACCAAATCATTGCGAATTGTTTCTATCATGATTTCGTATTGCGTGTTTGACAAAGAGAGCTTTAGCGCATAAGTATCATTTTTGGGAATCGAAAAAAGGACGAACATTTCAGTAGATATGCGTTGCAGTTCGTAGAGTTTGTTGGGATTTAACGGGACAAAATCGAACTCAAATTGAGTATATTTTAAATCATAACTGCACAGGCGCATCTGGTCGTATAGTTTTTCATCCAAATCGTGTTTGAGTTGGGTATATTGGAGGTAAAACAAAATACCGCTCAATATGCCTAGTGCGATAAAAAAAACTCCAAAGCTTTTAAAAAATGATTCGTATTCAGCTCTTTTCAATACGGTATCCTACCCCTCTGATGTTTTGGATATCCCATCCAGTTGTATGTTTGAGTTTGTTGATTGCAAAACGCAGAGCATTGTCGCTGGGATGCTCCATTAACTCAAAGAGACTCTCTTTTGAGAGAGTTCTTCCGATATTTGTGATAAAAAGAGCAAGAAAAGGGAGTTGAACTTCTCCAAGAGAGAGGGCATGACCTTGTTTTGTTACCTCTTTGCTTATTGGATTGTAGGTGATGTCGCCATATTTTATGAGCTGTGATTTTCGAGAAAAACGGGCTTCAATACGAAGCAAAAGCTCTTGCGGATAAAATGGTTTTTTGAGATAATCATCAGCTCCGACCAAAAAACCTTTGGTAATGGCAACGATGTCCGTCATCGCACTGATAAAGATTGCGGGGGTGTTATCCTCCGCATTTCGCAGGCTTTCAACCAAATCAAACCCATTGAGTATGGGGACGTTGATATCAAATATATATAAGTCATAACGGTTATCGTAAGCCGCATCTGCCGCCGCTTCCCCATTCATAACCCACGTACACCGATATCCGCCCTCACTAAGCATCTCATGTAAAGTCTCGCCGAGAACCAAATCATCTTCAAGCAGGAGTATGTTTATCAAGTTGTTGCTTCCTCTGATTTTATATGCTTAATAGTAGCATAAATTAGCGTCCGCCACGTCTTTGCATCCCGCCGCCTGTGCCAGAACCCATACTACCTTGAGAACCGCCTTGACGCATCTGTGAACCACTGCCGTCCATCGCACCTGATTTGCTCTGTTTCATGGTGCTTGTTGCGCTTTGACGCTCCTCGGGAGTCATCGCTTGCATACGTGACTTCATCTCTGTTTGAAATGCAGCACGATCCTCTGTTGCTACTGTGCCACGCATCGTTTGCATCTCTTCAAGTGACATGGCAGAGTAGTCTGCCGCAATAACGTTTAGGCTCAACAGAGCGACAATTATAACTTTTTTCATGGTTTATCCTTTTTGTTTTGATAGTGACAGTATGAGGCAAGTGCATTAGTGAAGTATTAGCGAATATCTGTTCTTTTTGGGAGTTGCATAAAAAACTTATATTATTTTTTGTTATTGTTATATAATAATTCTAATTTTATGAGAAAAAAGCTTATTGTTTAAGTTTAAAAATATAATTGGCAGTTATAATTCAATCCTTTTAAAATCGTAAAAAGTGAAAATAATGCCTAGAAAATTAAAGAATTTTATCTTTTCTATCAATGTAGCACTCCTCTCAACGCTCTTTGTTGTGGTTTTTGTTTTTACGGCATATCTCCATACGTTGTTAGCGCAAGAAAATGCTATAAAGCATGCAAATATAGTTTCAAATCAAATTTTCTCTTCCATGTATCAAGTGATGAAAAAAGGGTGGAGCAGAGAAGATTTAAATGATTTTATGCACTCCGTAAAAGAGAATTTTAACGATAGTGACTATACGGTCAATATCTATCGTGGCGAAAAAATCAAAGAACTATTTGGAGAAGTCAAAGAGAGACAAAGGGATGATTTGGCAAATACTGTTTTGGCAAAAGGAGAGAAGATAACGCTTACTGAGATGGGCAAACTTAGAAATCTTCTGCCGCTAAACGCCAAAAAAGAGTGCCTTAGCTGTCATGTAAATGCAAAAGCAGGCGATACGCTGGGTGTCATAGATGTAGAGCAAAATTTTGTTGAAGTTATAAAAGAGACATTTTTGGATTATGTTTACTTTTTCTTGATTATTCTTCCACTATTCGCATTTATAGCCTTTATAGCCTCAAGATATACAACTTCAAAGATAACAAATTCACTCAAACTATTTAACAAAAAAGTTCAAAATATCAACTCAATGAAAGATTTTAAAGAGTTTGACCCGATGGAAATTGACTTGAAATTTGATGAAGTAAATGAGATTATTGTACATGTAAATGAACTTGCGCAAAAGCTAAAAATTATCGCAGTAGATAAAGATTTGCTTGAGTTTGAAGTGCAATTGCTCGATAAGTTTATTATTACTTCAGAGGTTGTTCAGGATTGGCATGATTTTATCAATGAACTTTTGGTTGACATCAACAAAGTTATGCAGACATATACGCTTATGACTATTTTTAGAGTCGGCGATGACCAGTTTGAGGTGGATATATTTTGGTTTGGTGTCCCAAAAGAAGATGTGAAAGTTCTTTTTGAGATTTACGTAAGAGAAGCTATCAAAACAAGCAACCACTTCTTGGGATATACAGACTACTCTATCCGTCACAATATCGCAGAGTTTAACCACCAAATCACAGTTTCGGAGTATGAAAACTTTGCCCACAGAACCAAATCTCTCTTTTTGGATAGCCCAAAAATAGGCGGTATCGTCGGACTTAGCGTGCAGTCGGACATGGCGGCTGACCCTATTAAGCATATCGTTATAGACAGTATCTTAACCACAATGGCAAACCTTGTAGGCTCTGTAAAAGCCATCAACAAATATACAAATGACTTAGAGTACTATGCAGCGCATGACCCGCTTACGGGGCTTTTTAACCAAAGAGTTTTTATTGACTTTTTGGAGTATGAGATTAAAAGGGCAGAACCTCATGGCTATGAGTTTGCGCTTATGGTTATAGACTGTGACAACTTTAAACCCATCAATGACAAATATGGACACGCTTTTGGAGACCTCTTTTTACAAGAGTTCGCAAGAATTTTGTCAGAATCAAAAAGAGGCGAGGATATCCTCTCACGTTATGGTGGAGATGAGTTTACACTTATCTTGCCAGAGTGTGGTCTTGAGGGTGCTACCGCCGTTGCCCATGCTATCGCCAAAGCGGTAGAGGAGTTTAAGCTTCTTACAACCGATGGAAACTACGCAGGTGTTACCGTTTCTATAGGAGTATCGGTCTATCCGCAGCATGCAACAACACAAAAAGAGCTTTTTGTGATAGCTGATGGCATGATGTATAAAGCAAAAGAGGATGGCAAAAACAGTATCAGAGTACCATCTGGCGATGATATCGTTACCATGATAAAAGAGCAAAAAGCCAAGTCTGCACTCCTCGTGGATGCAGTTGCGAACAACCGCATCGTGCCATATTTCCAACCTATCCAAACCACACTTAGCGGTAAAAACGAGATTCATGAGCTTCTTATGCGCATTGAAGTGGATGGTAAAATCGTTCCTGCATATGAGTTTATAGAAGTGGCAGAGAGCATGAGCATCATCAACCGTATGGATTTGATGGTTATAGAAAATGCGTTTAAAAAGATAAAAGCGGAGAGTTACGAGGGCATTTTGTTTATAAATCTCTCCCCAAAATCCCTTGTCGTCGGTAACTATGCAGAGGCAATAACACAGCTTATCAAGCAGTATGAGATATCAAAAGACCATATAGTTTTTGAGATAACAGAGAGAGAAACGGTCAAAAACTTTTCTGTATTGGAAAAATTTGTTATGAACTTAAAAATGGCTGGATACAAGTTTGCCATAGACGATTTTGGTTCAGGCTTCTCATCGTTTCACTATATCAAAAAATTCCCGATTGACTACCTCAAAATTGACGGCGAGTTTATCATCAACATCAATAAAGATAAAAAAGACAAAGCTTTTGTTCATAGTATCTTGACGCTTGCAAAAGAGCTAAATGTCAAGACTGTTGCAGAGTATGTAGAGGATGAAGAGATAGTAAAAACCCTAAAAGAGATGGGCGTGGACTATCTGCAAGGGTTTCACATAGGAAGACCGCAAAACTATTTTACAAGGTCATAAATCAGCAAATCCTTATAATTTTACTAATTATAAGGATTTTGGAACTATGACTTTACTTTGCTCCAAGCAGTGCTTTTAAGTCAGGATGCTCACCTAAAAACTTAACTTCTCCATTTTCTACATTGTACATCGCTCCGACAACTTTTACTTTTCCGTCTTTAACGAGATGTTTTACAATTTCGCTTTTGTTGAGCAAATCTTCATATGACTGCCATACATTTTGAGTAATCGCTTCATTTAGCCATTTGTCATGAGTATGACCTGTATTTTTAGATTTTACTTTATTGACGGCAGGAACTATGTTATCGACTAATTTTGGGATATTTCCCTCTACATTGTCGCCTTTTGCTACCGCAGTAACAGCACCACAGCTTGTATGTCCAAGAATTACTACAAGTCTTGTTCCTAAATGCTCCGTCCCATACTCGACTGTTCCAACTTCATCCGTATCTGAGACATTTCCTGCATTTCTAATAACAAAAATATCACCAAAACCTCTATCAAAGAGCAGTTCAACAGGAACTCTGCTATCTGAACAAGAGTTGATAGTTACAAAAGGATGTTGCCCTTTGGATGTCTCTTTAACTCTGTTTAATCCTGTATTTATATGAGCTGGTTTGCCATCTATAAACCTTTTATTGCCCTCTTGTAAAAGTTTCAATGCTTCATCTGGATTTATATCGCTCATAGAACTTGCGAAAACAGATGTACATGCCACCACTGCCATTAAACTTAATTTTAAAAACTTCATTTTTAGACCCTTTTTTATCATTTTTTACACCACTAAATCC
>JAOTSA010000140.1 GCA_030247515.1 Sulfurimonas sp.
CAACTTGTTGGGTTACCTGATCAACTTGTCCCATTGCCTGATTTATCTGCCCCATTCCCTCAGATTGCTCTTTTGTTGCGATGGATATCTCTCCGATAAGGTTGGAGACTTTTTTGGAGTGTTCGACGATGTCTTTAAAAGATGAGTGTGTCGCAAGTGCTATCTCGTTTCCTTTTTTGATTTGCTCTACAACTTCTTCAATAATTTTAGAAGTCTCTTTTGCCGCTGATGCTGCTCTTTGGGCAAGATTTCGCACCTCATCTGCTACCACCGCAAACCCGAGTCCATGCTCTCCTGCACGAGCAGCTTCTACCGCCGCATTGAGTGCAAGAAGATTGGTCTGAAACGCTATTTGGTCGATTGCTTTGATGATTCCAGAGATTTTTGCGGCTGATTCTGTTATGGCATGCATAGAGCGAGAGAGCTGCTCACCTTTTTCATAGCCTGCACGGGCAGAGTCGTTTGCGTTTTTCGCCAAGATGTCTGCTTGCATTGCATTGTCTGTGTTGAGCGTGTTTATGGCGGTACTCTCTTCTAGCGTCGCACTGACCTGCTCAACACTTGCCGCCTGTTCACTAGCACCCTGTGCAAGAGATGATGAAGAGGCAGCAACTTGAGAACTTGCAGAAGTAATTTGAGAAGCACCGTCTCTGATGGATGTTACGCTCATAGTGATAGAACGTGTGATGGAGCGGATGATGATTATTGCAAGAACGATAGACAATAGTATGGAGACAACAACAACTAGCAGAGAAAGCTCTCTATAAGAAGAGGACTGTTTTTTCGCATATTCACTCGTTTTTGCCATGTTTTCTTTGTTGGCGGTATAGAGCTTTTGCATATTATTTTCCATACTTATACGCAAAGCAGTAATATTTTTGAGATGTTCGCTCATTTTGCCAAAAAGTATCTCATTTTGTTCTGCATCACTGCTTTTTGCGAGACCGTCTATGACATCTGCTTTATAAGTCTCATTTCTTTTTCGCCACTGCTCATAGTCTGTAACAAACTTCTGCCAAGCGTCAGCCTCTTCGCCTACGGGCATAACTTTTTTATAGTTTGTCAATCCCTCGTCAATTATCTCAAATGCTTTTTGCATGACCTCAGATACATTTTGCATCTTTGTCTTCATCTCAGGGTCATCTTTTAGCCCTGTGGAGCGGTTTACCTGAATCGCAAATAGTAAAACACCATAGCGGATAGTACCTACACTCACAAGTGAATTTGCACGAACCTCTCCTAGTTCTACCACATCAGCTTCCCAAGCATTAACCGCTTTATATCCTAAAAATCCTACCACCGCTAAAGCAATCATCAAGACCGCCGTAAGCAACATCAACTTGCTTCTAAGCAACATATTTTCTAACCAACCCATTTTAAGCCCCCTCAATTTGTCTGTTTTGTATCTGTTCTAAATCTATGATTTCGTCGGCTTCAAAAAGCTTCAAAACATCCAAAATCATTACAACGCTCTTCTCTACTTGCGCTACTGATGCTATAAAATCAGTATCTATCTGGCTTCCAAATTTTGGAGGCTCGCTTAGATTTATAACGTCTATGGACGCCACCTCTTCAACTCTATCTACTATAAAGCCGATGTTGACTTTTTCAACCTCAACGATAATAATCGCAGTGTGCATATCTGCTTCTTTGTTTGGCATTTCAAAACGCAGTCTTGTGTCAATGACGGGTATGATTGAACCACGTAAATTGATAACGCCTCTCATATATGATGGTATCTTAGGCACCATTGTTATCTTCATCATAGCGATAATTTCTTTGACCATCTCTATGGCAATCCCATACTGTTCATCTCCCAGAAAAAACGTAAGATAGCGTTTCTTTTGAGATTGAGTTGCAACTTTTTGGCTCATACTCATACTCCCAACACCATTTTAATGGACTTTACAAGCTTTTCGTCACTGAAAGGTTTTACCATCCATCCAGTCACCCCTATCTCTTTGCCCGCCATTTTTATCTCATTTGAACTCTCTGTTGTCAAGATTATGATGGGTTTTGTTTTATGCTTATCGTTAGCTTTTATAGCTTTTGCAAGATCCAACCCATTCATCTCAGGCATATTTATGTCGCTGATAAGCAAATCAAAATTTTCACTGCCGTTTTGAAGTGCATCTAAAAGTTTTAGAGGGTTCAAATAAGACTTAAATTCTATAACGCCGCTTTGAATCAACTCACCCAATGCAAGCTCCGCCATCGCTACTACTGCTTTTGAATCATCCACGATTATTACTGTTTTTGCCATTTTTTTCTCCGTTATTTAGTTTTTCATGACCTAAAAATTAGATTCCAAATCAAGTTTGGAATGACGATATTTCGAACCTTTTGTCATCCTGAACTTGATTCAGGATCTTAGGTAAAGCCTATTAAAAAAATTCCATCTCATCATCATCGCCGCAACTAATCTCCTTATCGTTGATTATCCCCTCTATCTGCATACATGAGCTAAAAAAAGAGCTGTCAAGATAGTGTATGTCTTGTGTGTCTTGAAGCTCAAATATGTGTTTTCTCCATGAAACTAAGTCGTACCCAAGGTTTTCTAGTAATAACAGAAGAGTTTTTGTTTTTGTAGCATCTTGCGTAATTACTTCAGCTTTCTCTTTTAAAAAAATACCAAGGGAAGTGAGAGCATAACTAAGAGCCGTAAACTCTAAAAGAGAGTTGATGGTATGCGCATAAACCGCCAACACACTATCTGCAAAAATTTTGAGGTTTTCTACGTTTGGATTCTCTTCAAAAGAGGAGAGTTTTTCTCTCCACTCCTCATCAACACTTGACAAATCAAGAACCTCATCCATGATATCTCCGCCGATATCGGTAATGTAGGCAACGGCGGTTGTTTTTGTGGCAAAACTTTGTCTTAGAAGTTCTTTATCTTTGTCCGTTACAGTGTGAACATCTTTTGGATTTTTCTCCTCTGATTTTGTGACAAAAGGCACTTCTTCCTGAGTAACTTCTATCGTATCGAGTTGTTTTTTGATTTTGGCATATACTGCATTTTCTTGAACGATAAAATCTGATTTAAAAGTCTCAAGTATCTCACGCATCCTTGGTTCTAGGTGAAGCTCATTTACTAGCTTCATGGTTATATATATCTCCTCATAGCTCTCTTCGACAATAATGTTTGATTTATGACCGTTTGTAGCTTCTTGGCGCATTAGTTTGTAGAAGAGTTCTATGATTAAGTCAAGTGTGCTACAGGCAAAAATATCTTTTTTTGCACACTGATCAAACACCCATATCCCAAAATCCATCATCGACTCACTGTCCGTAATATCAAAAGGACACCTCTAAAAACCCACCATATTTTAAAAACAGCCCCAATTCGATAAAATAAAAGATACAAATGTCACAAGCAATGGAGGAGATAAGATGAGCAA
>JAOTSA010000005.1 GCA_030247515.1 Sulfurimonas sp.
AGTTTTTTTAACGCCATCTTCAACAACGTTACAGCTCTCAATATAACCTTTTTCAACTAAAATATTTGCCATAGCCTCAACACTCTTAGAGTGAACAAGTGTAGTAGCATCTAGTCTTCTCATACCAGCATTACGAATACGTGTCAACGCATCCGATACTAAATCATTAATCATTTTTTTCCTTTGCTAATCACTAGAAGTTTCAAGCGGGGCGTAATGCCTACCAGCTTGACTTTCTAACGCCTGGGATTAATCCCTCATTTGCCATTTTTCTAAAACATACACGACAGATTCCAAAGTCACGGATAACAGAGTGTGGACGACCACAAATCTGACATCTTGTGTAACCACGTACTTTGAACTTTGGTTCTCTTGCCGCTTTAACAATCATCGACTTCTTAGCCATTAGTTGCTCCCTTTAGTAAAAGGCATGCCCATTTTTTCTAATAAAGTAAATGCTGCCTTGTCAGAATCAGCAGTCGTTACAACTGTGATATTCATACCATGAATCTGAGTGATTGAATCGTAACTAACCTCTGGGAAAATTAGTTGCTCTTGTAAACCAAAGTTGTAGTTACCACGACCATCAAAACCATTTCTAGGAACTCCACGGAAATCTTTTACACGAGGAAGAGCGATAGAAACTAGACGATCAAAAAAGTTATACATCTTTTCACCACGAAGTGTTACACGAACACCAACTGGCATACCCTCACGAACTTTAAAGCCCGCAACTGATTTTTTAGCTATTACAGTACTTGCTTTTTGACCTGCAATCTTAGTAATAGTATCTTCAATGTTTTGGATAAGCTTGTTGTCTTTCATTGCAAAACCAGTACCAACAGAGATGATAACTTTATCCAACGCAGGAATCTGCATAGGATTTTTAATCTCTAAGTCTGCTTGTAATTCAGATTTTAAACCTAAATATTTTTCTTTTAAACGAGCCATCTGCTTATGCCTCCACTTTACGAACATTTGAAACATCTATAGGCATCTCTTTATTGACATGTCCACCTTTAGTGTTATCTTCTGTAGGTTTGATAGCTTTCTTAGCAATTTTGCAACCCTCAACTATTACCTTATTTTTCTTTGGTAATACTGCAAGTACAGTAGCTTTTGTTCCGCGATCATCTCCAGCGATAATTTCTACAGTATCGCCTTTTTTGAAATTAAATTTTGCCATCACACAACCTCCGGCGCAAGAGATACGATTTTCATGAAACCGCTATAACGTACTTCACGAGCGATTGGTCCGAAAATACGAGTACCTACTGGCTCTCTCTTGTCATCAAGTATAACAGCTGCATTATCGTCAAAACGAATTAAAGAGCCGTTTTCACGGTGAATCTCTTTACTTGTTCTAACAACAACAGCTTTTACAACTTTACCTTTTTTAACTTTAGCAGTTGGTGTCGCTTTTTTTACAGAAGCGATAATAACATCACCAACCTGTGCATAACGACGCTTAGAACCGCCAAGTACCTTAATACACATAACTTCCTTTGCACCTGTATTATCAGCTACATTGAGACGAGTAAACGCTTGGATCATTATTTAGCTCCTAGTATTACTGTTTTAAGTCTATATGATTTAGTCTTAGAAAGTGGGCGACACTCGACTGCAACAATCTGATCACCTACTTTTAACTCATTACGCTCATCATGTACTAAGTACTTCTTGAAGCGTTTTACAACTTTATGGTAACGAGGGTGCATTACACGGCGTTCAACAACAACACTTGCTGTTTTGTCGCCTGAAATTTTCACTACATTACCTTGAATTTCACGTTTATGTGTCATTGCCAGCCCCTATTTCGCTGCACTAAGTGCAGTGTTGATTCTAGCAACATCTTTTTTAGCGATACGAAGTTCGCTAGTGTTTTGTAGTTGCATCATCTGTCTTTTAATTTTTAGAGTAAAGAGCTGAGTCTTTTTCTCTTTTAGCATTGCCTGAAGCTCTGCTACGTTTTTATCTGCTAAATCAGAATATTTCATTGCTCATCTCCGCAGTAATAATTTTCGTTTTGAAAGGAAGTTTGTGCATAGCAAGAGTTAATGCTTCACGAGCAAGCTCTTCTGGTACACCAGCCATTTCAAATATGATACGACCTGGCTTAATATTCATAACCCACTGATCAACTGAACCTTTACCTTTACCCATACGAGTTTCTAAAGGCTTAGCAGTTAACGGCTTAGCAGGGAATACACGAATCCAAATCTTACCACTTCTTTTAATGTGACGAGTAGCTGAAATACGAGCCGACTCAATCTGACGAGAGTTAATACGACCTGCTTCAGTTGCTTTTAAAGCAATATCACCAAATGCAAGTGAAAAACCCGAACGAGCGTAACCACGGTTACGACCTTTCATCATTTTACGATATTTCGTTCTTTTAGGCATCAGCATGATTATTCAGCCTTTCCGCTATTTTCGCGTTTTGGAGCACGTTTTGGACGGCGTGCTTCTTGTTTTTCTTCTTTTGCTTCCGCTGGAATACCTTTTGTGAGAACTTCACCTTTGAATATCCAAACTTTTACACCGATACAACCATAAGTTGTGTGTGCTTCAGCAAAACCGTAATCTATTTTTGCACGAAGAGTATGAAGTGGAACACGTCCCTCTAAATACCATTCAGTACGAGCCATTTCAGCTCCGCCAAGACGACCGCTTACAGATACCTTGATACCTTTAGCTCCGCCTCTTTGTGCATTTTGCATAACTTTTTTCATTGCACGTCTAAATGCAACACGGCGTTCTAGCTGTGTAGCAACGTTTTCAGCAACAAGTTGTGCAGAAATCTGAGCTTTTTTCTCTTCTTTGATATTTACTGATAATGGTTTTCCAACAAGTGCTTGAAGAGTATCTTTAAGCTTCTCAATATCTGAACCTTTTTTACCAATAATAATACCAGGGCGTGCAGCAATAATAGTTACACGAAGTCTTTTTGCAGTTCTTTCTATAACGATGTTAGAAACACCAGCATAGTAAAGCTCTTTTTTCAAATATGTACGAATCTTGTGATCTTCACCTAATGAGACTGCAGCAGTCTTAAAGTTAGGAAACCATCTGCTTTCCCAGTTGCGATTGATACCAAGACGTAAACCAATAGGATTAACTTTTTGTCCCATACTATTTACCCTCTACTTCTACTAAAATATGCGCTGTCGGCTTTCTAATACCTGAAGCCATACCACGAGCACGTGGACGGAATCTCTTTAGTACTGGACCGTTATCAACACGGCAAGATGTCACAACACATTCACTAGCTTCATTACCACTGTTTGCAACTGCTGATGCAACTACTTTTGCGATAATTTTTGCTGCTTTGTTTGGTGTAAACTCTAAAGCTGCCAATGCTAGCTCAGCGTTCATACCTTGAATCTCTCTCGCAATAAGACGAGATTTTGTTGGTGAAACACGGATAAATTTTAATAATGCTCTAGCCATGATTACCCTTTCTTCTGCACAGAGCCCTTATGGCCCTTGAATGTACGAGTTGGTGCGAATTCACCTAATTTATAACCAATATGGTTCTCTGAAACAAATACAGGAACAAATTTGCGACCATCATGAACGTTTAAAGTTAAGCCAACCATCTCTGGTAAAACCATACTTCTGCGAGACCAAGTTTTGATAGGTTTTTTAGAACCTTCTGCCTTAGCTGCAACTACTTTTTTCATTAAATGATCATCAACAAATGGACCTTTTTTTACACTTCTTGCCATTTAACTACCTCTTCGGATTAGATTTACGGCGAGTAATAATAAGTTTATCACTTGCTTTTTTACGACGAGTTTTAGAACCCTTCGTTGGTTTACCCCATGGAGTAACCGGATGACGACCTGAATTCGTTTTACCTTCACCACCACCGTGCGGGTGATCGATTGGGTTCATTGCAGAACCACGAGTTTGAGGACGGATACCCATATGGCGTGTACGACCTGCTTTACCAAGAACGATATTGATGTACTCTTCGTTACCGACGATTCCAACTGTTGCCATACACTCACCAAGCACTAAACGCATCTCAGAAGAAGGCATACGAAGTGAAACGTATTTGCCATCACGACCCATAATTTGAGCAGAAGTTCCAGCTGAACGAACAAGTTGTCCGCCTTTGCCAATCTTAAGTTCAATATTATGAACAGACGTACCTACAGGGATGTTCATCAGCTTCATTGCGTTACCTGGTTTAATGTCAACGTTGTTTGCATCTGCAATAACAGTATCTCCAACGTTTAAACCTTTTGGTAAAAGAATGTATCTTTTGTCACCATCAACATAAGTAACTAATGCAATACGGCAGTTACGATATGGATCGTACTCTACTGTAGAGATTTTTCCTGCAATACCAAACTTATCTCTTTTGAAGTCGATAATACGGTAAAGTTTTTTAGCACCTGCTTCTTTATGACGAGATGTAATACGTCCGTTGTTGTTTCTTCCTGCTGCTGCTGGAAGTTTAACAAGCAATGAACGAACACTTGCCTTAGAAGTAATATCACTGTTTTCTACGTTCGTATAAAAACGACGAGACGGGGTTATTGGTCTATAAGTTTTTATTGCCATCTTATACCGCCAAACTTTCTATTTGTGCACCTTCTGGTAATTTCACATAAAACTTTTTGAAGTCATTTTGTTTACCAGTCATGCCACGGAATTTTTTAGTTTTTCCGTCTTGATTTAGTGAGTTAATTCTTGTTGGAATAATTCCAAAATACTCACGAAAAACCTCTTTAAGACCAGTTTTACTCATACGAGGAGAAGTTTGCACAACGATGATTCCATCCTCTTGCATACCTAAAGTCTTCTCTGTATAGAGTATAGATTTGATATCTGTAATATCTGCCATTTACTTAGCCTCCCCTACAAGATTTTCCCATACTGCTTTTTCGATCACAAGTGAACGATAGTTTGCAGCTAAATAAGCATTTAATTCATTTTCTTCAATCACATATGTGCTTGAGATGTTTTGAAATGCTAAATAAGTTTGTTCATCTAAAACAGTTTTTACAAAAAGAGTATCTCTTTGGTTTAATGCTTTAAACATTGCTACAGCATCTTTTGTTTTACCTGATGCTATTTCAATGCTATCAACGATAAATAAACTACCTTTGTTTGCATGCTCATTCAAAGCAAAGTTAAGAGCAAGTTTTTTCTGCTTCTTATTTACTTTAAGATCATAGTTGCGGTTGTTTTTAGGACCAAACGCTTTACCACCGCCGACAAATGTCGGAGCACGTTTAGAACCAGCACGACCACGACCGCCACCTTTTTGAGCCCATGGCTTCTTGCCACCACCTCTGACCTCTGCACGTGTTAAAGCAGATGCAGTGTTTGCTCTCATTGCTGCTTGTGCAGACTTAACATAGAGATACAGGTTATGAGGATTGATACCAGAAAAACTCTCTGGTAAAGCTAACTCAGAAGCTTTTTCCATTTTTTCATTTAGAACTATTGCGCTCATTATCTAGCTACCTTTATACGACCCAAAGAACCATTTGCTCCAGATACTGAACCAACAACCGCAACGATTTTGTTCTCAGCATCAAAAGATAAAATTTCGTTCTTCACGCTATTTTGTGTATTTCCATATTGTCCAGGCATTTTCTTGCCTTTCATGACACGACCTGGCCACTCTTTTTGACCGATAGAACCTGTTCTACGACCAAATCTATGACCATGCTCTGCAGGACCGCCGCTAAAATTCCAACGCTTCATTGCGCCAGTAAAACCACGACCTTTTGTATTGAAAGTAGCTTTAACAACTTTAGCTTCTGAAAGTGGAGTTAAATCCAAATCACCAGCTTCACTGTTTGCTACTTCTAATGTAACAAAACGATTGAATTCAGAAGAAATACTATATTTCTTTTGCTGACCTTCAATTGACTTGTTCATTTTCTTACCGCTATCGTAAGCTACAATTGCAACACCCTCGTTTACTTCACATACCTTTGCATTGAGAACTCTTAAAAGAGTAACTGGTTTGCTTGGAACTGTGATAGTACGGCTCATACCGATTTTTTCAACAATATATTCCACGATGACCTCCTTACTTATCCATAGAGCGAACTTCTACATCCACTTCCGGTGCAAGATCGAGCTTCATTAAAGAGTCAACAGTTTCTGGCGTAGCCGATACGATGTCGATAACTCTAGCATGCATACGAATTTCAAACTGCTCACGAGAACTTTTGTTAACGTGTGGAGATTTGATAACTGTATATTTACGAATCTTTGTTGGTAAAGGTATCGGACCACGAATAGCAGCTCCTGTACGCTTAACAGCCTCTACGATTGATGCTACAGATCTATCAAGTACACGATGATCATAAGCTTTCAATTTTAAACGAATTTTTTCCATGTTTTTCCTTCTAAAGAACTCGTCAGGTCTAGCCTAACTATGTAAGGGAGCGGAATTGTACCCAAACCCACTTTATTATTCAAGGATTTAGGACGTAAAATCTGAAATTTATCAAAATTTATTTCCTTTTAATAAGGAAATGATAAAATTGCAACATGGAAATTTTACTTGAAGAGTTATATAAAACCGATATCAGTTTGGAGAAATTCCACTTTAGAAAACTATTTTTGGAAGATAAAAGCTACCAAATCAATGGTATAACGCAAAGCGGAAAGACAAAGGTTGTAAAAAACTACCTTTTGGGTCTTAAAAAAAGCAGTTATCTCTATATTGATTGCAATGATTTGCGGATTGAGAAAGATGGGCTAAGTGAGATTTTAGATGCGTTTTGCACAAAGTATATGATTAAAACGCTTGTTCTTGACAACTACTCTCCTAATATAAAGGTCATCAATGTTGAGCAACTTATACTCTGCTGTGAAACGCATTATGAATTTGGCTTCTTGACAACACTCAAACTCTATCCACTTGACTATGAGGAGTTTTTAGCTTATGAACACAAATATGACTCCACTGCACTCAACCACTTTTTCAAACTTGGCGGTTTTCCCTCCATGCACAAAATCAGCTCTGATGAACGTGCGCTATATCTGCAAAAAATGCTCAAAAATACTCTAAATGGCATCGAGCTTGACATCTTGGTCTTTTGTACAAAAATGATGGCACAAAAGATATCGCCCTACTCTATCTATGAACGGCTCAAGCAAACACAAAAAATATCAAAAGACAAACTTTACGCTGCTTTTGATGCACTTAGTGCAAAAGGGTATATTCATCAACTTTTAAAAGTTAATCATCCAAAAGCGGTAAGAAAAATCTATCTTTGTGATATCTCTTTAAAATCTGCACTAACAATAGAAAAGCAGTTTAGCAAACTCTTTGAAAATATGATTTATCTGGAACTTTTGAAATCAGGCAAAAACCTCTTTTACGATGATGGGGTTGATTTTTATCTGCCATCTCATGACGAAATTATCTTGGGAATGCCTTTTGCAGATGAGAGAACGCTCTTTAAAAAGATGGAAAATATGGAGGCATTTTTGTTTACGTACCAGATAAAAAAGGTGACTGTTGTTACTATGAGTACAGAGGGAAGTATGAGCCATCCGCTCTCGCTTGTGGAGATGGTTCCTTTTGATATTTGGGCGTTGGGGGATTGAAGTGGATAAATTTGGAAAAATGTGCGGTATAGATGAGGCAGGGCGGGGTCCGCTTGCGGGGGATTTGGTAATGGCGGGGTGTGTTTTGCATAAACATGTAGAGGGGCTTAATGACTCCAAAAAACTCACGCCAAAAAAAAGAGAATTTCTCTATGGGCAAATCGTTCAAAATGCAGCATATCATGTAGTGAAGTTTTCTGCAAAAGAGATAGATGATAATGGGATATCGCTTTGTCTGAAAAGAGGGCTTGAGGAGATTATGAAAAATCTTGTTTCTACAGAATATCTTTTTGATGGAAATACAAGCTTTGGCGTACGTGGACTTACAACAATGGTGCAAGCTGATGGCAAAGTGGCAGAGGTAAGTGCCGCTTCTATCATTGCAAAAGTGACGCACGACAGAGATATCATGGAACTCGCAAAAAAATACCCAGAGTATGGGTTTGAAAAACATAAAGGGTATGGAACCGCACTTCATATAGAGATGATAAAGAAGTACGGCTACTCAGAAGTGCATAGAAAAAGCTATAAAGTCAAAGCGTTAGAAAAAACGCTCTTTGACTAAAACTTTTTGGAGTTGACCTCTTGAAGTGTCTTTTGCGACATGTTGTCTAACTCCACTGCAATTGCCTCTATCTCATTGACATAGCGTGCGTTACTTGAAGTTGTTTTGTCGATTTCAATGATAGCATCTGTTGCGTCGTTGATATCACTCACTCTCTCCTGCATATCTTCTCCTATCTCAAGAACGGCTTGTGAGAGTGTTTCTATGCTAACGTTTATCTCATGAAGGCTCTTTTGCGTGTTTTCTGCAAGTTTGCGTACCTCATCTGCGACAACTGCAAAACCACGTCCATGCTCTCCTGCACGTGCCGCTTCTATGGCAGCGTTAAGTGCAAGGAGGTTTGTCTGGTCTGCAATATCTGAGATGACACTGACAACATGTTTGATATCGGAGGATTGTGCCGCAACTTGTTTTGTTTTTTGGGAAACCTCAACGATAGCGTTGTTAGTATCTTCCATAACACGTGTTAGCTCTTGAAGTCTTCTTGCCTGTTTTGCCGATTCGCTGTTTAAAAACTGCATCTTCTCTTTAAGCACTAATGATTTTTCGGAGAGCTGATTTGCACTGCCGCTTGACTGGCGTAACATGTATGCGATAGTATCGCCGACACTGTTAAGTGCCCCAGCAACTTTACCGTTGTCATTGGAGATTCTTGCTGTAAAATCTGACCGCTCAAAAGTACTCATTGTTGCAACAAGTTCATTTAGGTCTTGACAGATGTTTTGTTGCAATGAAACAAGCATTTTGTTGATATTTACTTTAAGCTCTTCAAGTGCTTCATTGTTTGTATTGCACTCTACATTTTGGTTGAGATGTCCCTTGTCAATAGCAATGACAACACGTTTTACACCCTCAATCATCATTCTATCGTTCTCTATATTTTTGCGTGTTTTTACGATATTTTCATCTACTATTTTTGACATAATCGCTATCTCATCATCGCCATGAATCTCAATGAGTTTTGCTTGTGAACTCTCTTTGTTGAGATATCTAAAAAACTCTAAAAGTCCTTTTTCAAACTCGCCCAAAGGCGTAAGAAGCACTTTTTTCATCGCTAAAAGTATTGTAGCTGTAAGTACAACAATCAAAACAACGATTAAAGCCAAAGCACTATTTATCATACTGCTTGCTTGGTTGATGGTAGCGTCCACATCGCTTCTGTTTGCACCTAAAAGATAGAGACCAATAGCCTTGCCTTCAAAATCTTTTATCTCTGCAAATGAGTAAAAATAGTTATCATCAAGCAGATATCCCTGCGCTAAAAGCTTCTCTATCTCTATTTTCTTTGCATCTGCAAAAAATTTATCATCCACTGTTTTTTGGCTTAGTATGTACCCACTGACACTTTTAGTCGTATCTGCCAACTTTGCAAGATGCACCAGTTTTTGATCCATAAGCACCAAAAGATTCTCTTTTTCAGCGTGAAACTGTTTGACAACCGACTCAAATGCTTGCATAAACTCTAGCGAACCGACATACACACCATCTTTTAGCACTGGAGCTATCCCTCTGATAGTAAGTCCTGCTTGTCCTACTTCTATGGCATGCATAGCTTTTTTTTGCTCTTTTACCTTGTTTATAGTCTGGCGAAAACTTTTTAAGTCATCTCCAAATTTCTCTGGTTCCCATGACCTTAAAAAAGATTTGATATCTTTATCATGGATATGAAGTTTGATATTTTTGAAGTTCGTCTCATTTTTATACTTTTGACCAATCTTCTCAATTGAGGCAATAGCAAGTTTTCTATCATTTTCACTCAATGCCTCTGCAATATTTGAGTCGTTTGCGATTGCTATTGCATTTGTCACACCAACATCAAACTTTGCACCCATTCTATCTTGAATCTTTGAGGCAAGTGAAGTCTGAATCGTCTTGTAGGTGTTCTCAATAATTTGGGATTTGAAGTAGTTTAAAACAAAAAAACCACCTAAAAGCAACACAAACGATATAGCAGTGATAAGAATCGTTATCTTTTTTCCAACTGTCATTTTTTACCCTTTACTTTTTTTAAAGAGATAGTTTATCTCAAAATCGTTATTTTTACCCTTTTCTTAAAATAGGTAGTTAATCTCGAAGCGGTATTCGCTGTAAGAGTCTTTATCTGTGCCATCAAGCCTATTTTCGGCATTTACATTTCCAAAACGTACTCTCGCATCAAGCTGTGGCGTTATTTGCTGTACCAAATCTATATGGATAACTTTGTTGTCAGCAATCGCTCCTGCGCTCTGCTTTGCTTCATCAAAATCCTGAATAACATAGCGAGCAAGAGTTTTAAAACCTTTAAGTATCTCTGCTTTGCCAAAATCATAGTTTGCTTCTAGCATCGCACTTTGTGTATTTGCCACCCAGTTGAGCTGTGCCATCGCACGGGTGTATCCGCCTGTCGGAAACGCTCTCCAAGGAGCAACGATATCTGCCTCATCTGCTACATCAGAGTAACCAGCGAGAAGTTTTAGTGCGCCTTTTGAAAGGACTAAACGAGCCATCCATGCGGATGCGTCAAGCGAGAAACGCTCATCATATCCAAGAAGTGTTGCAGGAGCTTTGTCTCTTCCAAGATTTCCACTCAAACTAGCACCACCGACATCGCCTCCGCCGTTATCGAACTGTTCCATATAGCGAAACCCAGGGGTAAGCGTGTAGCCACCTCCTAACTCTATCTTATAGTTTAGCTCTGCAATTACAGAAGAGAGTACCTCTGGAACAGCTGTATATGTGATGTCTAGTTTTAGATTTTCTACTGATGCGTTGCTTATAGCTCCGACAACCAGTTCATGCTCTGTATCTTCGCCTGCGTTTTTGAAGTTATTGTAACTTAACCCTTTATGCACACCTGAGTCGTCATTGCCATTCCAACTATCGCCTGAAGAGTCTTTAAAAGTGATGACATCGTGAAAGGTTGTATGGTCACGCAATTTTTGCGCTGTTAGGTAGGCAGCTTTGAGCGTTGTTTTTGGCAAATCTTTTGACTCTGCGCTAAAACCCTCAAAAGCGTTAGGAATCATCTTTGTATCGTTTGATGCAGTAAGAGCTGACTCAAAAAATTGGCGTCCATACTTGAGCGATGTTTTTGCCATATCATACTGAATATATGACTGTGCCAAGACAACCATGTCCCAGTCATTCTCTTTTTTTACCTTGTAACGGCTAAATGTATCTTTACCAGATTTTGTAAAACCAACGGCAGAGTCATCTTCTCTTAAGCTTGAAAAAGGGCTGTTTGCATAGTAAAGCCCTGCCGTTGCACTCACGCCGTAAAACGGTGCTGTTTTATAGATGATGCTTCCACCTATGCCAAATGCTTTATTGTCCGCATTGGTAGCGTTGTCTGCCGTATCCCAATCCCAACGAAAAACATTTGTTCTTAGATGCCCATAAACCATCCCTTTTGTAAAAGCCTCTTCAAAAGTATTGGCACTTACTGGAAGTATATTGTAAACATGATCCATATTTGGCTGCAACGTTCTCTTTGGTTTTGTCTCCTCTGCTGATGTACCACTTGCCAAAAGCAAAACGGTTGCAAGAGCTACCTTCGTAATTATTCTATTTATCATATTTATTCCCCTTTTATGATACTTTTCTGCATAAGAGTTGATTATACTAAGGCGTATCTTACTTTTTGCTTTTATATATAAATTTCAAGCATTACTTTAAAAAATCCCCATTAAGCTTGTTATAATGATACATTTGTAACAATTGCGTTAAAATGTCATAATTGTTACAACCGCTTTTTTGGGAGAAAAAATGAAGAAAAAAACTGTCTTAATCTTATCCATTTTACTTGTAGCTATCGCAGGCATCACGGCTTTTATGATTTATAAAAAATATGGAAAAATTGTGCCATATATGGAGCAGCTCACAAAAGAGCAGGTAGGCGAAAATGTCAACTTGCAGCCCACTTCACAAAAAGATGCGCATTATGTCGGTTCGCAGAAGTGCCAAAAGTGTCATGAAGAGAAGTTTAAGGATTGGAAAGATTCTTACCATACAAAGATGATTCAAGATATCAAGGCAAATCCTAGTGCAATTGTGGGAGATTTTGCAACACTTCCAGAGGATGCCGACTTTAAAAAAGAGGATATCGTCTATACCATCGGCACTAAATTTAAACAACGCTATATGATGGAAGTTGATTTTAACGGAACAAAAGATTATGTAGTAGGAAGCTATCAGTGGAATACACAGTTAAAAAAATGGCAGCCTTATAGCAGTACCAAAGATTGGTATCAAGATGCCTTTGAGAACAACAACAGCAAAGTCGGAACATCCAAGACTTGTGACGGGTGTCATTTTACAGGATTTATGAGCCAAGAAAAACGAACCGAGCCATCCGTTTCATGTGAAGCGTGCCACGGTCCAGCGAGCAAACACGCTCTGCATCCAGAGCAAGACCTAGTTTACAAAGCAAGCAATGCCGACCCAAAACGCTCAAGTGAAGTCTGTATGCAGTGCCACATGCGCAACCGAGACAAACGACTTGAGACACATACGCTCAAAGACCTCTTTGGAGATGTGCGTGACTATCCAAAAGGGTATGAACCTGGGATGCCACTTGTTGACTATAAGAAAAAAGCACCGTTTGATGGAAAAGAGACGAGTGAATTTTACGGAAACGGTGTAGGCAAAAAAAACAGAACTCAAGGTAACGACTATGTGCAGTCGATGATGTACAAACATGGCATCACATGTATAAATTGTCATGACCCGCATAAGCTTGATAACACAGTTGCAAAACCGTTAGGGGATGCTTCTTGTATGAAATGTCACTCTTTTGGTTCGGCAATAGGTCCGCACCAAAGTACGATTGAAGCGCATACACACCACAAAGCAGACTCTAAAGGTTCAAGTTGTATCGAGTGCCATATGCCAAAAATCGGCAAGCATCTACCCGAATCACCTGCAACCGTTCGTACGCACAGGTTTGGCTTTATCACGCCTGATGAAACCAAAAAATACAAAGTGCCAAATGCGTGCAATAGCTGTCATCAAGACAAAAGTCTTGAATGGTCTGAAGAAGCACTCAAAAAATGGGGTATGAGCCAGTGGGTGACAAAATAATTTAAGATATAATTCCTTGAATAACTAAAAAAGGGTTAAGATGCAACAAGCGGCATGGATTTTGATGTTTTACTCTATGCCCTCAAAACCTGAGCGAAATCGTTTGAGAGTTTATAGAAAACTGCAAAAAGAGGGGACGCTTGCGCTTAAAGACGGTGTTCATATTCTCCCGTTTAATGAAGATGCGCAAGAGCTTTTTATGTGGCTGCATCAAGAGATAAAAACTCTTGGCGGAGAGATGCACTTTAGTATTATTGAAAAATTTGAAACACTAAGAGGTGAAGATATTGTTACACTCTTCAAACTTCAAGCAGAAGCCTCTTATGATACGATTGAGCAGAGTGTAAAAAAGCTAAATTCAGAGCTATCTTTGGAAAAAACAACTTCAAAACAAGAGCAGATTTTTGAGCAACAGATAAAAAAAGTAGTGCGTGATTTTGAAGAGATTCAAACGGTGGATTTTTTTGCATCAGACAAAGGCAAAACAGTGAGAGAGAGCATCCAGTCACTTCAAGCAAAACTCCACTCTGCTCCTCTGCCAAAACCCATGATTCAACTCTGCCAAGCCCAAGACTACCAAAACAGAGTGTGGCAAACAAGAAAAAAACCATTTGTTGACAGAATGGCATCTGCATGGCTTATCAAAAGATATATCGACCCAGATGCTACATTTATCTTTGGCGATGCTATCGACACTTCAAAAGAGAACATCATTACTTACGACATGAACCAAGCGACGTTTACGCACATAGGCGACTTTTGCACCTATGAAGTGTTATTACAATCATTTCAACTTCATGAAAATGTTGTTTTACAAAATATTGGAAAAATCATCCACAATCTTGACCTCAATGACGACAAATACATCACGCCAGAGGCAGAGGGGATAAAAATGATTTTAAGTGCGATTCGAAACAGTGAGAAAGATGACAACGCCATACTTGAAAAAAGCTATGAAATCTTTGATTATTTATGCTAAAAACTCTCTAGTAAAATCACACTTACAAGCGTTCCTGCTGTCAAATCACCGTCCTCTTCCCCTGTTACCATAAGAGCAGAGTTGTTTAACATGTTGGTCAGGATGGCTGAACTTCCCACTTTTTTATCTTTAAAATCAACAAAATACTCATTATCTTCAACGGTAACGTTGCATGCGGTAAACTCTGTCAGTTTGCTTCTCTTTTTAAAATCTTCATTTAGTTTTGCGGCTACCATTTTGTAAGCACTCTCACGCCCAAGCATCTTTGCAAGAAGCGGGAGAACATAAAGGATGGCTGTTACTGTTGATGAGTAGGCAAACCCTGGAAGTGCTACAAAAAACTTCTTCTCTTTTTGTGCCACCAATATATGTTTGCCAGGTTTGATGGCAACACCTTTGTAAACCACCTCTGCTCCAAGACGTGGAATCACATCTTTGACAAAGTCATAGTCCCCGACACTCACGCCGCCCGTACTTACCACAATATCGGCACTTGAGAGTGCATTTTGGAGTGTCTGCATGATAAGATTTTTATCATCGCCAACTGTTCCAAGCTGAACCACTTCAGCTCCTGCTTGTTCAAAAAGAGCCGCAAGAGTGTAGTTGTTGGAGCTTCTGATTTGTGCGGGATTGTCACTGAAAACTCCCAAATCCAAAATCTCACTGCCCGTTGAGACCACTGCAATTCTGGGTTTTTGTGCGACTTTGACCATCACATGCCCAAGAGCCGCCATAACGCCAATCTCTGCAAAACCTATCTTTGTCCCTCTTTTGATAAGCACATCCCCAGCACCATACCCCTCTCCAACAGGACGCACCGCATGAGCGAGCGGTACTAGCTCATTGATGATAATAGCCCCATCTTCGACGGTTACATTTTCTATCGGGATAAGCGTATCCGCCCCATGAGGCATCATCGAACCCGTAAAAGTTTTGATACACTCGCCACTTTTGAGTGTGCGTTTCTCGTCACTTCCAGCAGGATTGTAACCGACAATCTCTATGCGCCCACTCTCCAAATCTTCATGCAAGATAGCATACCCATCCATAGCGGCAGTTGGAAACTCTGGGTCGTTATACTTAGCCACAACGTCCTCAAAAAGCACTCTTCCTAAGGATTCGCCAAGATAAACATTTTGACTTCTTAGGGCGTCAACCTCCAAAAGTCCCAGCATCGTCTGGCTTGTTTCATAAGATAATAGACTCATTTTAAAATTCCGCTCCCTTTTATAGCAGTTGAACGCTCAAGCGCATAGATGCGTTTACCGCCCTTTAAATCATACTTCCAAATCGGCGCAGAGGCTTTAAAATCCTCTACAAACTCATCTATAAACTCCAGTGCCACACGGCGTTTTGGAGAGAAAACAGCGGCGATATAAGAAGATTCATGAAGCAGTACATCACCCCTTGAGTGTGCCATCTTTATGACCGCACCACGCTCTTTTGCCCGCTCTTGCCACGCATCAAACCATGAGTTTAAAATCGGCTCATAGATATCAAAACTAAGCCCCTCAATACCATCTTCATCCCGCACCGTTCCAACAAAAGGGATGTATGCACCGTAGTTGCTCCCGCCCTCTTGTTCATACCACTCTTTAAGTATCTTTGGCACATCAAGCGCACCATCGTAAAGATAAAGCATCACTCAACCTCCGCAAACAGGAGGCAAAAGAGCAACTCTGTCGCCGTCTTTGAGCGCAAAATCTCTACTGCTAACAAGCACATCATTTACCGCAACGGCAGAGTTTTCAAGCCACTGGCGCATCTCTTCATCCCCTTGAAGTATCTTTGCCAACTCGTTTAAGTTAGTTATCTCAAGCTCTAGCGGGGCTTTTTGTATAGGTCCTAAAAATTCTACTCGTACCAAAGGATTCTCCTAAAAATTTTCGTTTTTATGATTATATCCAACTCATCTTTTTTACAAGTTAAGCGGTATAATTCGCAAATAAAAGGAGTACGGTGTGGTTTTTGGAAAAATTGAGTATCTCAATCTTCTGCCTTTTCATGTTTTTATGAAAAGATTTGTGAGAAGTTCGCAGGCGAGCATGAGCATGAACTACCATAAAGACGTTCCTGCAAAGACAAACAAAAAGTTTCTCTCACGGAGTGTTGATGCCGCTTTTATCTCAAGCATCAGAGCCAAAGGGCGTAAACATGTCAACCTCGGCATCATCGCAAAAAAAGAGGTTTTAAGTGTCTTGATTACTCCAAATGAGAGCTATCTTGCAGACAAAGAGTCTGAAACATCCAACCTCCTTGCAAAACTGCTCCATATCAGCGGTGAAGTGCTTATAGGCGACAAGGCTCTGCGCTACTCACTGCAAAACAAGCCCCATATCGACCTAGCAAAAAGATGGAATGAAATATACCATCTCCCATTCGTTTTTGCGCTTTTGTGCTACCACAAAGATAAAAATCTCTACAAAAAGATAGAAAAAAACTTCCTCAAAAAAAAGATAAAGATTCCACGCTATATCATAAATGAAGCCGCATCAAGAACACAAATACCCGCACGAGATATACTTCACTACCTTACATATATCTCTTACAACCTTGATGAAAAAGCAAAAAGAGGCGTTCAAAAATTTTATAAAGAGGCACAAAGATGGTCGCAGACAAGATAGAGAAGTGGCAAAACTACCATTTTGGCGTAGCATGGCAAAAAGCGTTTGCTTTTTTAAACACGCTCTCTCCGACAACCAACGACGGAAAGTACGAGATAGAGGGCGAAGAGATTTTTGCCATCGTGATGAGCTACAACACCATTCAAAGAGAAAATGCAGTCATAGAATCGCATCAAAAATACGTTGATATCCAAGCAACCATTCGAGGAGTTGAGGGTTTTGAGTGTTTTTGCGCAGACACACTTACCATCAAAACACCCTACGACGCTACAAAAGATATAACATTCTATGAAAAAAATGCCATCTGTCACTCCCGTATTCATGTCGCAGAGGGCTATTTTGTGATGTTTTTGCCTCATGATGCACACATGCCATGCCTAAGAGCAGATGACAAAGAAACGTATATAAAAAAAGTGGTTGTAAAGATAAAAGCTGAGTTACTTGAAGTTTGATTTATCCTTTTAATACAGTTTGCAGTAAAATAAATATCTCTCATTTTACAACAAAGGTTTTTTATGAAAATTTTCTTTCTATCTCTGCTTATTTTACTTGCCGCTCTTCTTCAAGGGTGTTCTAACACGCAACAAAGCTCTTACAACAACAACTCCGCACAGTGGCAAAAATCAGAATCTAAAAAAGCACTTGAGCGTTTGGAGAGAGAGTAAAATTCTCTCTCCAGACTTTTAAAAAAAGTCACAACTCTCTAACTACTCCTCTTCATCCCCATAGTCATCATCATATCCATCTTCATCCTCGTACTCATCCTCATCATCATCAAGCTCTTCATACTCATCTTCCATCTCTTCTTCTAGTTCGTCATCATGAAAATTATCTGACATTTTCGCTCCTATTTTGTATTTAGAAAAATTTTATCAATTTTAACTTTAAAATTTATTACAACGCCATTTTTTAGATGGAAAATTTATTCAGTCTGAAAATGGTATATATAAAGTTAAGTTTCACTTTACCTACACTAAACTTTTTGAAATTTAGGTTACTAATGTTTGTACTAGTACCACCAGAGCCAGCCATAGACCAGTTTTCGCTTCTTCCTGCAAGAATCGGGGCTAAAGTTGAGAAATCAGCACTAGACATGCTAGCGTTTGCAGTTCCCGCAGATTTGCCGAATTTAACTCCGCCGTTGACAAGCAGCTTTTGAATAGTAAAAATCGGCGTACCGTTTATCGCTAAATGCGAAGCAAAAGTATGTCTAAGTGAATGCACAACGGCTTTATGTTTTAAACAAAAATCTAGGAGTTGCTTATGGGTGTGCTAAAAATTGAAGACATCCCTCACTACACTTATGAAGAGTATAAGCTTTGGGAGGGTAGCTGGGAGCTGATAAACGGTGTTGCGTATGCCATGAGTCCCGCTCCGATGATAAAACATCAAAGTATTACAAATAAGATAGGTCGCTATTTGGATGAGGCACTTGATGGTTGCGAACTCTGTCAAGCCCTCCAGCCGATTGACTGGAAAATAAAAGAAGACACTATCCTCCAACCCGACAACAGCGTCATCTGTCATAAACCAAAAAACGAAGCTTATATCACGAAAGCACCAAAAATCATCTTTGAAGTTCTCTCAAAATCTAC
Organism: Sulfurimonas sp.; assembly: GCA_030247515.1. Classification (GTDB taxonomy): domain Bacteria; phylum Campylobacterota; class Campylobacteria; order Campylobacterales; family Sulfurimonadaceae; genus Sulfurimonas. Next base: position 18,409 of record JAOTSA010000005.1, read on the forward strand.
CGCCAAAAAAGATACGGGCATAAAATTTGATATCTATGAAAAAGAGGGTGTAGCGTACTACATCATCGTTGACCCTGATGAAAACATGGCAAAGGTTTATAAACTTCAAGAGGGAAGATATGTCAAGATGGCAGATGCAAGCGAAGAGAGCGTAGAGTTTGAGATACAAGAGTGTGGCAAGAGAATCACATTTGATTTTAGCAAGATTTGTAGGTGTTCCCACCCGTGAGATGGGAACGAGAAGAAAGAGACTACTGTAGCAGTCTCATTACGTTTTGCTGAACAGCATTTGCTTGACTCATAGCGTATGCGCCTGACTGAGCAAGGATGTTGTGTTTTGCAAAGTTTGCACTCTCTGCCGCAAAGTCAACGTCACGAATCTGTGATTCAGCCGCTGCAACGTTTACTTGAGTAACAGATATATTTCTGATAGTTGACTCTAATTGATTCTGTGTAGAACCGATGTTTGAACGAATAGTATCAATGTTTCTTAAAGCAGCATCAGTAGTCTGAATAGCTTTTTCCGCACCTGTTCTTGTACTTACATCTATCGAGCTAAGTGCATTTGCCGTACTTGTAGTTACAGCAGCAAAACCAGCAACTGCAGTAGTTGTAATTGCCTCATCACTTGTCAAGGTAATTTTACCACCTGTTGTTGCATTTGTTAAGCCAGTAACAGCTGAACTGTCAGTACCCGCTAATGTAATATCACTACCATCATTTGATGTAAGCACCATTTTACCACCACTATTTGTAGCAGTTACGCCTGTTCTATTTGAAATAGCATTGATTGCATTCATCAATGCACCATCACTATCATTTGCAGATACAGCCACAGCACCTATATCAATTCCGTTTAATGTCGTACCAGCTGCAAGTGTACCACCAACAACTGCACCCTCAGTAACTGTAGTTAACGCTGTAGCTTTTACGCCAGTTACATTAGATATTGCGTTAATCTCTCTTGTTATTGCCCAAGCAGAACCCGCAGAGTGTGCCGTAGTGTTCGCTCCAGATGCAGTGTCAACAGAACTTGCTGCAGCTGCAGTACCGTTGATATTAGCAGTAACTGCTACTGCACCACCAGTTACGGCACCACCCGTATAGCTAGCAAATGCACCAATTGCATTTATCTGTGTATTACCAATACTGATACCAACTGTCTCATTTGCATATGCACCAATATGAAAATTTTTGTTTGTAAATGTTCCATCAAGAAGATTTTGACCATTGAAAGAAGTAGTTTTCGCAATATTTTGCGCCTCTTCTAACAATTTTGTAATATCACGTTGAATCGCTCCACGAGAATCTGTATTTTGACCATCAGATGCCGCTTGGATAGATTTAGTTCTTACAGTGTTAACAATATTTTCATACTCTTCAAGCGCACCATCAGCCGTTTGCGTAACACCGATACCATCATTTGCATTTTTAACTGCTTGACCAAGACCTGTTGACTGCGCTTTTAGAGAGTTTGCAATCGCAAGACCAGAAGCATCATCCGCCGCCGTATTGATACGAAGACCAGAACTTAGAGACTTAAGACTTCTATCAAGTCCAACATTGTTCATTGTAGCATTTCTGTGTGCGTCCATCGCACTTATGTTTGTGTTAATTCTGAAACCCATTGTAAATCCTTTTTGGGTAGAGCTTTTCGCCCTATCTAGTTAATTTTATCGAGGCATCCTTGCCTTGATGTTAACTATATCGGCACTATAAAAAAATAACTTTAATTTTTTTGGAGAAAGTTTTAAAAAAAGAGATTTGGCAAATTATGCTACAATGTATGGATATGTTTTAGGAGAAAGTTATGATAGATATAGAGAGGCTAAAACCTGAGATTATTGAACGTCTAAAACCACTTAACCCTGATAAGATCATTCTTTTTGGCTCTTATGCTTGTGGCACTGCAAATGAGCAAAGTGACATAGACCTATTCTTGATTAAAGATGACTTAGATGTAAGTGGTTTTGATCAGTATGAACTAGAGGCCAGTCGAAGTATAACTGATTTGGTATATAAATATAAAACTGGGTTTGACCTGCTCTGCGCTTCTAACCATTACCTAAGTCAAAGAGAAGATTATTTTTATAAAGTAGATATTTTGCAAAAAGGAAAGGTGCTTTATGAACGAAACAGCGGCTAAAGAGTGGCTTGTAAAAGCTTGGCATCATCATAGCTCTGGAAAGTTGCTCTTTGAAGCAAAACACTATACAGATGTTATTTCTATAGATTTGCACTATGCTATTGAGGTTACTTTAAAAGCTTTTTTGGCATATGAAAATAAGCAAATCATCAAAACTCATAATCTTTTAGAGTTGCATAGTCATCTTTTGCACTTTATAGATTTTAACGAGGATGAAAAAGAGCTACTCAGAATAGCGACAACTTACCATATCAAAGGTTCTTACCCTCCAAAAGACAGACAGCTTCCACCAAGAGAAGAAATTAAAAAAGTTTTAGAGTTTTCGGATGCTCTACTTAAAGAAGTCTGCACTCACCTAAATATTTCCATAGAAGAGATAAAAGCGCAATAAACAGTGCTATTAAACCAGTTATGATAGAATGCCCTTTTGTTGTAAAATTTCAAAACAAGGATACAAAGCAGTGAAAGATATAAGATACTTACAGAGATTTGAAAACTTTGAGAAATCATTTTTGCTTTTAAGGGCTTCATTGGATATAGAGAAGCCATCTCTTTTAGAAAAAGCTGGTGTTATACAGTTTTTTGAGACCTCTTTTGAACTTGCTTGGAAGCTTATGAAAGATTATCTTGAGTATGTTGGGTATGATGTCAAATCTCCAAGAGACTCTATAAAAACCGCTTTTAGTATAGAACTTGTTAAAGATGCACAGAGTTGGCTTGACGCCTTAATGGATAGAAATCTAACAACACATACTTATGATGAAACAATCGCAAATGAAGTTTATGAAAAGATAAAATATGAGTACATAGGACTTTTAGAAGGGCTGTATGTCAAGTTTAAGGATGAGATATGTTTGGACTAGAGGATAAAGCTTTAGAAAAGATAAGAGAGGTACTTCACGCAAACGGTGTCAAAAAGGCGTTTATTTTTGGTTCACGGGCGAAAGGGAACTATAAAATGGGTAGTGATGTAGATTTGGCAGTTGATGCAAATGAGAGACAGATATCGTACATACTCAACGAGGAGACAAATCTTGCATACTTTTTTGATGTACTTAACCTAGAGAAGATAAAAAATAAGAATCTACTAGAACACATAAAAAGAGTTGGTATAGCTTTATAGAGCCAACTTTTAAAACCACCTCCATTTCTTCTATTTGGTTTTTTTTTGCTACACTTGCGAAATTGAATATACCATATATATAGGAAACTCCATTTTGAACCTCATTATCGTCGAATCACCTGCTAAAGCAAAGACTATCAAAAACTTCTTGGGCAAGGAGTATGCGGTTATTGCGTCTAAAGGGCATATACGGGATTTGCCTAAATCTCGCTTTGGAATAACAATAGATGAGCAAAATCATCTCATCCCCGCTTATAGCGTTGCAAAAGAGAATGCTGCAACAGTCAAAGAGATCAATGATTTGGCAAAAAAGTGTGATATCGTCTATATCGCAACCGATGAGGACCGTGAGGGGGAGGCGATAGGGTGGCACATAGCGCATGCTATTAAAAAAAATCCCGAGGAGCTTCCTCGCATTGTTTTTCATGAGATTACAAAAACTGCTATCACAAATGCGCTCGAACATGCCCGTAAAATCGACATGGATATGGTCAATGCACAACAAGCTCGCCGTATCCTTGACAGAGTGGTGGGGTACAAACTCTCTCCGCTTCTTAGCTCCAAAATCCAAAAAGGGCTATCTGCTGGACGTGTGCAGTCTTCTACACTTAAGCTTGTGGTTGACAGAGAGCGTGAAATTCGCTCTTTTGTGGCAGAGGAGTATTGGACAATTGATACACTTTTTGTAAAAGATATAGAGGCTTCACTTGTAACGCACAAGGGAGAGAAGCTCCAAAAACTCTCCATCACAAACAAAGCCCAAGCTTTGGAGATAGAAAAAAGTGTTAAAGGCGACTCTTTTGTTATCACGCAAATCGAGACAAAAGAGAGAAGAAGCGCAACGCCTCCGCCTTTTATGACTTCAACACTCCAACAAGTCGCTTCAAGCAAGCTGGGATTTACTCCTAAAAAGACGATGATGGTGGCGCAAACGCTTTACGAGGGTGTAAAAACTCCAAGCGGAACATCGGGTGTTATAACTTATATGAGAACAGATTCACTTAACCTCGCACATGAGGCGGTTGTGGCTGTTCGTGGTGTAATTGAGAGTAGATTTGGTGTGAAGTATCTTCCAAGCGAACCAAAAGTCTATACTAAAAAAGCAAAAGGGGCGCAAGAGGCGCACGAGGCTATCCGCCCAACCATGCTACAGTTTACGCCTGAAGTGGCACAAAGCTTTTTAAAGCCTGATGAGATTAAGCTTTATCGCCTTATCTATGAGCGTTTTATGGCGTGTCAGATGAATGATGCTATCTTTGAGCAGCAAAGTATCACGTTTAGCGGAGAGGAAAATATCTACAGAGCTATCGGACGCAAGCTTACTTTTGATGGTTTTTACGCACTCACAGGAGCGGAAGACAAAGACAAACTCCTCCCGACACTCAAAGAGGGCGAGGTTGCCTCTCTTCAGAGCGTGAAGCCGACACAACACTTTACAGAGCCGCCCGCACGTTTTTCTGAGGCTTCACTTATCAAAAAGCTTGAGAGCGAGGGAATCGGTCGTCCATCCACTTATGCGCCAACCATCGCAACGCTGAGTAACAGAACCTACGTGACTATAGAGAAAAAGCAGATCATCCCAACAGAGATGGCTTTTACGGTAACGGAGATTTTGGAGAAAAACTTTGCAAACATCGTGGATGTCTCTTTTACGGCAAACATGGAAGAGAAACTAGACGAGGTAGCCGAGGGTCAAAGTGACTGGCAAAAACTGCTAAGTGATTTTTATGTTGATTTCTCACGCCAAGTTGAAGAGGGTAAAACATCGATAACTTCACTTAAAATAGTGACCCCGCTAGGGAGAAACTGCCCAAAATGTGGCTCTGAACTGCTACTGCGTTCTGGAAGATTTGGAGAGTTTATCGCTTGTAGTGCTTACCCTAAATGTAAATATACCGAACAGGTAGAGGGCGAGAGAAAAGAGGAGAAAGCAGCAGGTGAAGCAAGCGGAGAGGTTTGCGATAAGTGCGGTAAAGAGATGGTACTTAAGAGCGGAAGAAACGGGCAGTTTTTGGCATGTAGCGGATATCCTGAGTGCAAAAACACCAAAAGCATTCAAGTAGAGCAAAAAATAAGCGATACACCTTGTCCTGATTGTGGTGGCAAGATAAGCCTCAAAAATTCAAGACGGGGACCGTTTTGGGGGTGTGAAAACTACCCAAAATGCAAATTTATCTCAAAGTTTGAGCCATCCCTTCATAAGTGCAAAGAGAGTGGTTGTGACGGTACGCTTGCAAAAAGAGTTTACAGAGGCAAAGAGGTTTATGAGTGTCTCAAATGCAAAACAAGAACGCCAGCAGAGGAGATAGAGTAAAAACTATGAAAATCGGCATCATTTCAGACACACATAAAAAACCAAAAAAAGCGCATCGTGCCATCAGTATGCTTTTAAATGACGGTGCGGAGTTTTTGGTTCATGCGGGCGATATCGTGGATATTGAAGTACTCTATCTTTTGCGTGATAGCAAAGTTCCTTACATCGCTGTTTATGGTAACAATGATGCTCATTTGGCACATTTTCACACACAGTTTAGCCTTGTTCAAGAGCCTTACTACTTTGAGTTTGAAAATACAAAGTTTAAGCTGATGCACCTCCCTTTTTATATGACACCAGATGCTGACGTAATTATTTTTGGGCATACGCATGAATTTTCACTACAATTTATAAAAGAGACTCTTTTTCTAAATCCTGGCGAGGTGTGTGCGAGGGACAAACCGCTCTCTGAATGGCTTCTTCTTGAGTTTGATGAAAACAGTTATCACGTCACACGCTACACACGTGTCAACAAGAGCGAAAATATAGAGAAGAAGAATTTTACTTTTATAAGAGAAAAAAAATGAGTGAGAAGATATTTTTATGTTCTATCTGCAACATCAATAGCGGTACATGCAATGAAGACTGCAAGTTTTGTTCGCAAAGCGTGCGCTACAAAGCCGACATTGAGCGATATAAGCAAAAAGATATCTCACTCATCCTCAAAGAGGCGCAAAATGCACAAAATAGCGGTGCTTTGGGGTTTTGTCTCGTTACTTCTGACAAGGGACTAAACGATAAAACTCTTGATTTTGTCTGTAGTATTGCAGAGGTTTTGACAAAAGAGACACCAAAACTCCGCCTTATTGCATGTAACGGCACGGCAAGCGTGGAGCAGCTCTTGAGGCTTAAGGCAGCGGGCATCAAGGCGTACAACCACAACCTAGAGACTTCTCGCAACTTTTATCCTCAAATCTGCACAACGCACTCTTGGGAAGAGCGTTATGAAACTTGCCAAAATGTAAATGAGGCGGGTTTGGTGCTTATTAGCGGCGGGATTTTTGGGCTTGGAGAGACGCATGAAGAGAGGGTTTTGATGCTTGAGTCTATTGCTTCACTTCATCCAGCTTCTGTTCCAATCAACTTTTATCACCACAATGAAGCGTTGCAACTCGAGCCAAACCCACTAAGTGTTGATGAGGCGTTGGCACTTGTTGCGCTTACACGAAAGATGATTCCAGATGCACAAAGAATCATGGTAGCAGGTGGACGAGGGCTTATGTTTGGCGCAAGAGAGGGCGAAATATTTTCCCATGGTGCGAACTCCATAGTTATAGGAAACTATCTTACAACAAGCGGTAAGGCGATGGAGAGGGATTTGGAGATGCTAAGGTCTCTCAATCTTGACATTGCCACATCCGTTTAGGCGAAATGGATGAGCAGTTCTGCACTCTTTATCGCTCTTGCCTTTTTGATTGTACTCTCACCCGCATTTTCAAAAATCACACGGCTTCCTATAGTTGTAGTAGAGATTCTACTCGGTTCTATTGCCGTGTGGTTTGGTTTTTTAGACCCAAATAATGATGTTTTTAAATACCTCTCAAAGATAGGTTTTTTCTATCTGATGTTTTTAGCAGGGTTAGAGATAAATCTGAAAAATTTTGCCGCACAAAGAGGAAAACTGCTGGGTAGCGCAATTCTCTATTTTATAACACTCTACTCTCTCTCTATCGGGATTTACATACTTTTCGACCTCAATCCTGTTTATATCGTCATCATCCCAATCGTCTCGCTTGGAATGATTATGGCACTTATAAATGAGTATGGCAAAAAGTTTAAATGGCTTGAAATCGTCCTTATCGTCGGTGTAATTGGGGAGATTATCAGTATTTCGGCTATCGTTATCTATGAATCTTTTATCCACAACGGTCTTGGTTTTGAACTTGTCAAAAATATCTTTATCTTTTTTGTCGTTCTCTTTCTTATCTACCACTCTTTTAAGCTCTTAAACATTCTTTTTTGGTGGTTTCCTGAGCTTAGAACACTTATCATGCCAGAAGATGACTCCAAAGTAGAGAGCGTGCGCATCAGTGCCGCACTATTTATCGTACTTATCTCGATTATGAGTATTTTGCATATAGACATGGTTTTGGGGGCGTTTTTTGCGGGCATCTATATAGCTAACTTCTTTGAACATAAAAAAGATTTACCACATACACTGCACAAAGTCGGATTTGGCTTTTTAGTTCCTATCTTTTTTATCTATGTTGGCACAACAATGGACTTAAATATCATCTTTAGCGCAGAGATTCTCTCGCATGCTCTGCTAATTTTAGCTGCTCTGGTTTTTGTGAGGGTTGTCAGTTCATACCTTGCATATAGCTCGCATCTCAATCCTACAGAAACATTTCTTTTAGCTCTTGGGGACTCTATGCCCCTTACCTTTATCATCGCTATTGCGACGATTGCCTATGAAGCGGCACTTATCTCAAAAAATGAGTATCTCTCTCTCATCGTAGCTGGGATGCTCTCGGGCATTATCATCATGAGTCTGCTTAAATTTCTTATTGCTTATCTCTATGAAAAAAAGGCAGAGTAAAAAATGAAAATTTTTAAAATTATTCTATTTGTATCTTTTTTTGTATCTTCTATTTGGGCGCAAACACCTTTTGTCCTCACAGGCATCAAGAGTTACTACCCCGTCGTGGAGCTTAACACCGACAAGATAGACGTAAAGCAGAAACAAAAAATTCTCGATATGGTTATACAAAAGTCCACAAAACTTGGCATTGAGACCAAAAATTTCTCTACTCGTTCACTTGCTTTTCTTATCTCCTACATCGGAGTTGGCGACACACTTGCGCTTAAAGTTGAGCTGATGCTAGGAGAGAGCGTTATGCGTCTTGATACCAAAGAGGAAGTTTTTGTTCTCTCCTACTTAAATGGACGCATTTTTGTCCCAGAAAATGGCGATGAGGAGCTTTTAGAGCAGGCGGAGGAACTTTTGGATATTTTTGCAGCACAATACAAAGAGGATAATTTATGAAAAAGATGTTTCTGTTTTTAGCCATGAGCGTTTTACTTTTTGGCGATGGATATAAAGAGTTTGCACAAAGCATGCAGTACGAGACGAACTATGAAAAAGCACTCAGCAGGGCAAAAGCGGAGGGCAAGAACCTAATGGTTCTTATGATAACCAACTACTGCCCTTGGTGTGCAAAGTTTGAGAAAAAAACACTTAGCGATGCGCAAATAGACGCAATGGTCAAGTCTGGCTACATCCCTCTCATTATAAACAAAGAGGAGAAAAACTTCCCCTCTTTTTTAAATGCCCCAATGGTACCAACGACCTTTTTTGTCGATGCAAAGAGCCAAAAAATCCTACATGAGAGCGTTGGTTTTTCCAGTAAAGCTGATTTTGAAATCCTTTTGAAAGCACTTAAATAACCTTTTTTTCTTGGATATGACAAGCGATGGCATAACCGTGGTTTAGTCCCAATGCTATGCTTCCGCCCGACTCTTGTGTTATGTCTCCAGCTACAAAAAGCCCCTCTATATTTGTCTCGTAATTTTCATTATGGACGGGTTTGCCATCCTCCTCTTTTATGCCTGAACTTGCCAAAAATGCGCTTGGTGTCGTACCGCCGATAGCATAAACAACTCTGTCATAGATGCGTGGCTCTATGGTGTCAAAGTTGACTTTTACACTTGCATCTTCATTTTCCAGCGAGACTATGTCCACACCCAAAATCGCCTCGACCTCTTTGTGCATAATGGCGTTTGCGATATCTCTTTGGTTGGTGGGATTTGCCCGTCTAAAAGTCTCTCGTCTGTAGCAGATGGTTACCTCATTTTTGCCGCTCAAGTCAACCGCATACTCGATGGCACTGTCGCCACCGCCTACAACAAGCACCCTCTCGCCGCCCATGCATGCCTCAAGCGTGTAGCCAACTCTGCCCTTTATCTCAAGCGGGATTTTGTAGTCGGGCTTATTTGGCTTGCCCATCCTGCCGATAGTTACTACCACATACTTTGCATTGATGCTTCCGCCGCCCACAAAAACTTCAAAGTATCCATCTCTTTTTTCTATCTTTTGCACCTCTGTATGGGTTTTTAGCTCCACAGAGTGGTGTGCTAAAATCTCGTCAAAAAAGTCTAAGGTACTCTCCTTTGTCCCATCCACAAAGTAGATACGCCCGTCAAGTTCGACCTTTTGCCCTTTCCAATCTTTATCAACCCGCTTGTTGTCTTTGTAGTATTTTCGTATGGTAGAGTTGTGGTTTTGGTCTTTTTCAAGCAAAACGATATCCCGAATGCCTTGCAGATAACTCTCCACAGCCGTAGCGATTCCAGCAGGTCCTGCACCAATGATGGCAAGATTGTACATATGGTTCATAAAAAATCCTTGTTTAGTGTAGCCCTATTTTATACTATAATTCGCAAATGAAAATGAAAAATATTTATAACAATGCCTAAAGTCGATAACAAAACATTCTACTCCACTGCCATAGAGAAGTACGGCATCACAGCCAAAGGCGTAAACTGGCACTCAAAAGAGTCGCAAAAAGTGCGCTTTGACATCATTTTGGAGATGTTGCCTCAAGATATGAGCAGCTACAGCGTTGCGGATGCGGGGTGTGGATTTGGCGATTTGTACCTCTACATGTATAAGAAAAAAAGAGTGCCAAAAGAGTACATCGGCATAGATGCGCTGGTGGATATGTACTCCATCGCAAGTGAGCGGACTGGGTGCGAAATCATCGTTGCGGATATCTGTAAGGATGCACTCCCTCCTGCCGATTTTTATATTTGCAGCGGTGCAATGAATGTTTTAGAGGAGTTTGAGAGCTATCTTTTTGTGCAAAACTGCTTCAAATCTTCTCGCATCGGTTTTTGTTTCAATGTCCTTCACGGCGAGCAAAAGAGCCAGACTTACAACTACCTCACAACGGAACAGATTATGCAGATGGCAAATCATTTGGGGGTTAAAGAGGTAATTTTGCAAGATGAGTACATGCAAGACGATATTACCGTCATGTTTTTAAAGGCTTAAAATGTGTGCTATTTTTGGGATTTTGGGTGAGTATGATGAGCATACCGCCAAAAATGCACTTGCCACGCTTACGCACAGAGGACCCGATTTTTGCGGTGTTGTGCAGCGTCAAAACCTCTTTTTTGCCCATCAGCTTCTCAGTATCATGGACACCACCTCCCCAACCAACCAACCGCTCATCCATAAGAAGATTTTACTCTCATTCAACGGGGAGATTTACAACTTCAAAGAGCTTCAAGCAGAGTTAAAGGAGAGCTTTGTCTTTACATCTGGCAACGAGGGCGAGGTTCTCATCGCCGCCTATCTCAAATGGGGTGTGGAGTTTGTAGCGCATTTGCGAGGGATGTTTGCTATCGCTCTTTTAGATGATGAAACCCTCTACCTTTTTCGTGACAGACTTGGCAAAAAACCGCTCTTTTATCTCCACCAAAACGCATTTATCTTTGCTTCGGAGATAAAAGCACTTCTTCCTTTTTTACACAAAACGGAGATGGACGGCGATGCGCTTTTGAGCTATCTCTCCTTTTTGGCACCCACCCCGCCATTTACTTTTTTTAAAGGTATCAAAAAACTGGGAGCGGGAGAGTACCTTGTTTATAAAAACGGTGCTTACGAGGTAAAGCGATATTTTGACCTTTTAGACGCAAAACCAAATCTCATCACCGACAAAGAAGAGGCGGTTTTTCTGGTGCGAGAACTGCTTGAAGAGTCCATAAATATGCGTCTAAACGCCGATGCGCCAATGGCATCGCTTCTCTCAGGCGGCATCGACAGTGCGGCAATAAACGCATATGCTCTCAAAAGCGGTGCAAATCTTCAAACCTACACTTTGGGCTACAAAGAGTTTGCAAAGTACGATGAGCGGCAAAATGCAAAAGAGAGCGCAAGACTTTTAGGCGTGAAAAACCAAGAGGTTGTCATAGGACAAGAGGAGTTTTCAGAGGCAAGTGAGCGGGTTTTGGAGACGCTTGACGAACCGCTCAACGACCCAGCCGCCGTTCCTCTTTACCTCCTTTTTGAGCAAATCAAAAAAGATGGTTACAGAGTAGTTTTAAGCGGGGAGGGAAGCGATGAACTCTTTTTAGGGTATCGGCAATATTTTGAATTTTTGGATGTGCAGAACTTGACACGGCTAAAAAACAAAAACTGGCTAAGTAACTATTTTCACTCCAACTTCTCCATGAACAGAGAGTGGGAACGCTACAAAAGAGTCTTTGACGACACGCTTTTGTTTCGCACTACTGGGGAGAGCTTTAGCGATTTGCAAAAAAATATCGCTATGCGCCAAAATGTAAGAGACAACGAATCGCTCAAATACATAAAAAGCTACCGAGAACGCTTTGACGCATCCGCACACACGGATGAGAGCATCTGGTATAGTTACATCGACTTGCACCTCTTCCAAGCCGAACACTATCTTGCAAAGCTTGACCGTGTCAGCATGGCGCACAGCGTTGAGTCCCGCACACCATTTTTGGATCACAAACTAGCCTCTCTCATCTTTAGCATCGACCCAAAAATCCGCTACCAAGATGGCGTAACAAAAGCACTTTTAAAAGAGGTTTTAAAACCGCATATAGATACAAAAATACTCACAAGAAAGAAAAAAGGGTTCTCAAATCCGTTTATGGAGTACCTCATAGAGAGCAAAAAGATAGATATTATCAGAGAAGTAAATGAGCAGAGCGGAATTTTTAAGAGAGATAAGCTTGAGGAGTACATACAAAAAGCCCACGCAGGCGGCTTCAAGCAGCACGTCTGGGGGCTTTATGTGCTTAGTGTTTGGATAAAGAGGTATCTTTTATAACTCCTCTTCCACCTTAAGCGAACTAAGCGGTAAAAACTGTGAAATCTCTGGGTCGTAGTACTCTATCTCGCCGTTTTCTATGTCGTATATCCATCCGTGAATAGCGATTTCGCCGATGTCAACTCTTTTTTTAACCGATGGATAAGTTAAAAGATTTTCTAGTTGCGAGACGACGGATAATTTCTCAGTAAGACGATATAAAACCTCTCTGTCTGCCTTTAAACCCAAAGCCAAAATAGCTTGAGATTTTGCGCTCTCTCCAAGTGTGAGCCATGTTTTTGTGTGAACCAACTCTGGATTGTTATCGCAGCTTTTTTCATGGATAGCCTCAATCGCACCGCACTTTGTATGCCCGCAAACAATGATGTTTTTTACTTCAAGCACACTTACCGCATACTCAATCGCCGAAGCAGTAGAGTGAAAATCTTCATCAGGCTTATAAGGGGCAACAAAATTGCCCACATTACGAACAACAAAGAGGTCGCCCGGAGGGCTTTGTGTAATAAGGTTAGGCAAAACTCTTGAGTCTGAACAGCCGATATAGAGTGCTTTTGGTACTTGCCCTTTATCGGCAAGTTGCAAAAACTCCTTCTCATATGCCTTAAAAAAACTCTTTTGGAAAAGCTCATTTCCCTTTATGATAGCATCTTGCATTGTTCAAGCCCCTCATTTTTGTTTCAAATTGTACCCAGTTTTAATGTCTAGTAACTAACTTATGCTCTTTTATCTTATTTATAAGGTTAGCGATAAATGAAGTTTTTTCTTCCTCTTTTGCTATTGATTTTGTAGCTTTTAGGTTAAAGAGTTCCATCTTTTTATCAAGGTAGCTTGTATCTAGTTTTCCTGCAATAAAATCAGCATCTTTTACTATCTCTCTATGAAGAGACAAGTTTGTGGTAACGCCGTCGATATAAAATTCATCTAAAGCTCTTGACGCTTTTTTTACAGCACCTTCCCAGTCAAGCGCCCAAACGATAAGCTTTCCAACCATTGAGTCATAGTTTGGAGGAATTGTGTACCCTGCATACGCACTTGAGTCGATTCTAACACCAGGACCACCAGGAGTGATGTAGTTTGTGATAGTTCCAACTGATGGCATAAAGTTGTTTTGAGGATTTTCAGCGTTGATTCTAAACTCGATTGCATATCCGCGGAATTTAATCTCTTCTTGTAAAAATTTCAGCTTATCGCCCTCTGCGATTTCTATCATTCTTTGAATAATGTCTATTCCTGAGATAATCTCCGTTACAGGATGCTCGACTTGAACCCTAGTATTCATCTCGATGAAGTAGATATTGTCGTCTGCATCAAGTAGATATTCGACTGTTCCAACGCTCTCATAGCCTAGTTTTAGCATTGCTTTTGTTGAAATTCTATAAAGCTCTTTTCTTGCTTCAGGGCTTAGTCTCGGAGATGGAGCGATTTCGATTACTTTTTGGTGTCTTCTTTGAATCGAACAATCTCTCTCGCCTAAGTGTACAACATTTCCGTATTTATCGGCAACTATTTGGATTTCGATATGTCTTGGATTTTCTACATATTTCTCGATGAAAACTTCACCTTTTCCAAAATATTTTATCGCTTCATTTGTTGCAGAGTCAAACATTTCATTAAAAAGATTTGCACTTTTAACGATTCTCATACCTCTTCCGCCGCCGCCAAAAGCAGCTTTTATGATAACAGGAAAACCTATTTGAGTAGCAACTCTTGCGCCCTCTGCTTTATCTATAACAGGCTCATCTGTTCCTTCTAAAACAGGTACGCCAATCTCTCTCATTGCAACTTTTGAAGCCATTTTGTCGCCAAAAAGTGCGATGTGTGCCGGTTTTGGATCGATAAAAATAAGTCCTCTGTCTTCACAAGCCTGTGCAAACTCTGCATTTTCAGACAAGAAGCCGTATCCTGGGTGGATAGCATCACAACCTGCTTTAAGTGCAAGTGTGATAATGCGGTCATAGTCAAGATAAGCTTGAAGCGCATCTCCCATAATCGGGTAGCATTCGTCGGCTTTTTTTACCCAAATCCCCTCAACATCAACTTCTGAGAAGATAGCTACACTTTTTATATCTAACTCTTTACACGCTCTAATAATTCTTAGAGCGATTTCGCCTCTGTTTGCAACAAGTATCTTGGTAATCTTTTTCATTATATGAACCTTGTGGATAAATTTGACGAAATTTTATACTTTTAAAAAAATAAATTCTTCACTATTTATGCTCATAAAACTATCTATTCTTGCTAAATAAATAGTCTGTTTTTGTACTAAAAACATAAAATATTTGCTACAATTGTTTTCATGAAAAAAGAGACACTTCAAAAAAGAGTACAAATCGCCAACGATATCATGTACTATGTTTATACGCACATCGACACAAATATCGACATGGAAGAGTTGAGCGAGGATTTAAAAGTCAGCAAATTTCACATGCACAGAATCTTCAAAGAGATATTTGGAAAAAACATTTATGAGAGCATCAAATCCATCCGACTGCAAAAAGCCTCAAATCTGCTACTTACCAACAGATACTCAACCATCAGCGATGTGGCAAATATCTGTGGTTACAGCTCTCAAACATCCTTTTTGCGTGTTTTTAAAGAGCGATTTGGCATGACGCCAAAAGAGTGGAAGAGCGGCGGATATAAAAAGTTTTCACAGCATATCATTGAGCAGTCCAAAAAAGCCAAAAAATCAACCGCAAAATTTGACCACATAGAGCCAACCATCGTAAAAATGCCGCTCATTGAGAGCTACTACATCAGACATAGCGGCTACAACGCACAGATAAAACAGACTTGGCAAAAACTGCAAACTTGGATCTTTAGCAACAATATAAAAGAGCATAAACAAATCGCACTCTTCCACGACAACCCAACCGTAACACCGCTTCATGAGTGCCAGTATGTCGCATGCGTCGTTGTAGAAAAAGGGACAAAAGTTCAAAGCGACAGACTCCCAAAGTTCAACATTTCAGACGGTATTTATGCAAAGTTTGATTTGGTCGGGGAACAGGGAGACATGCTAAGATTTATCCAGTGGGTATACCATGAATGGCTCCCAAAAAGCGAGTACGAAACCACCACAAAACCGCCCTATGTTATCTACAAAAAGAACAATTATCTAAGCGAGGATAGCAGGTTTGAGATTAGTTTTTATCTCTCTATCAAGTTTTAGACAGCCCTATCTTCCTCGCACTCAAAAAAAGATAATCTTTCCCCGTTATCACTGCTCTGTACTTTTTTTGCTGGAGGTATTTTTTGCAAAAGTGTATATCTTTTAGGACCAAACTTAGTTCGCTAAATGGGTAGTTTGGGGCTTTTGCGCCGTATATCATTTCGCCGTCTATCCATCTGCAGTTTGGAAAACCTAGCACTATAGCGCCGCCATCAGCAAGAAAGTTTTGGTAAAGAGACATAAAAGTAGCGTTAAACTCGATGTTGGAACTTTGCAGTGTGCCGATGGAGATGATTAGGTCAAATCTTCCCAAGTTTAGCTCTTCAAGCTTGTTGATGTCATGGCAAAAAAATGAGACATTTTTATCTGCACAAAACGCCTCTTTTGCGTACTCTATGGCTGAAGCGGAGTAGTCGATGCCGACAAACTCTATGGCTTCAAACGCATCGCATCCGAGCATCTCTTTGATAACTTCAAACTCATCTCCACGGTTGATGCCGAGATTTAAAACTCTCTTTTTACTTTTTACATCCACAAACTCCAACGCCTTTTGGTAGTGATATAAAAAACTGAACTCTTTTGTTTTGTCGATAGCAAAAAAGGCACTCTCTACACCATACTTCTCACTGCTTGCGTCATCGGAGTTGTGAAAAGAGCTTTTTTGGGAGAGTTTTTGAAATCTCAAAATTGTCGTTGAATCGTTTTTGAGAGGTGTGAGGAGTTTCATGTAAAAAAGCTGTGCCAAATCTACAAAAGTTTTGTAGCCAAAATAGTCTATATCGGTGTCTAGCAAGGAGACCTCAACTACCTCTTTGCCCTCTACACATAGAGCCTCAAAACTTTGGAGTATCTCTTTTGCGTTTTTGTTTTTTAGGTCTAACTGCATTATTCGACGGTATTGTAAGAGCGGTCTCCTGCATCTCCAAGCCCTGGGATGATAAACTTGTCATCATTTAGTTTTTCATCTATCTGTGCGATATAGACATCCACCTCTGGGTATGCGTGGCTGACTTTTTCTAAGCCCTCTGGAGAGCCGATGATGTTGAGCGTGATTATCTTTAGCGGCTCTCTTTTTGAGATAAGTTCTAGTGCGTCCATCATCGAACCACCCGTTGCAACCATCGGGTCAACCAAGATGATGGTTTTCCCCTTGCACTCAGGCAATCTGTCATAGTAAAGAACGCTTTTGTGCGTGGTCTCGTCTCTCTTCATCGCCAAAAATCCCGCAGAAGCTCCCGCCAACACATCGATAGCACTATCAAGCATCGGCATACCTGCTCTCAAAACTGTAGCAACGATAATATTTGCTTCATCTATCACCGCATAGCTCTCTTTACCCCGCCATGTCGTGATGCTTTTTTGAACCAAAAGAGGCTCTTTTAGTGCTTCATAGAGCAGTTGTTTGGTAATCTCGCCTATGGTACGACGAAACCGTAAAGCATCACTGCTTTGGTCTCGTAAATGTGCAATCAATGTTTTTGTCAGGTGATTTGAGAGTTCATAAACCATTTTTTGCCCTTATGAGAGTATATGTCTTAGCTGCATTGCGTACCACAAAACAACGAGATTAAGGAAGAAAATCAGCATAGAACTAGCACGTGAGACTATCTTTTGAAGCGTTGTGCGATTGCCTTTGTGTGTCTTAAGTGCTATGCGCATATGGATGATAGTTAGAAGCGTGATAGTACCTACATAAAAGAGTTTATTTGCCATCATGTAGCCAAGCGTTGAGTTGTTGGCATCAAGTGTTAGTACGGAAATAAGGTTAAAATGAACAAAGAGAAAACTTCCCGTGCTAATGAGAACAATAAGCCAAAAAGTCTCAAAATAGCCATAAATCGGTCCTAGATACTCATAAGTTTGTGCTTGCGCCTCTTTGCCCCTTAGCAGTATGCCAAGCGCAAAAAGAAGCAAAGCACCCCCTATCCACGCTGTTGCTGCTAGTATGTGGATATATAAAACTACATTGACCATCACTTAACCTCTTTTTTGACAAAATGGCACTCTGTAGTGGAGTATGGACACATTTTTGAGATGCTAAGTTCAAACTGCTCTTCCTCTATGCCGCCAAGTTTGCGCTCGTAATGGCGCATTGCGGCACGAAAAGCGGTTAGTACCATATTTGCGCTGTCTTGATGCTCTGTTGAGATGCGCTCTACCTGCTCGCCCTCTGGTTTTGAGGTATCTACTTTTGGTTTTGGAAGTGATGCGTAACTCTCTTGCAAATCTTTCTCTAATGCCATAACAGTCTCAAGTGCGTTCTCTACACTGTCGCCTTTTATCATCTCTGTAAAAAGTGAACCGAGTGTCGTTGTATCTTGTGTGCCGTTTGTACCAAACATGACATCCAAGATACTCTCTTCGTCTCTTTTAATGTACATAATCACATAACTTTTTGTTGCATGGTCTATACCCACGCCCACACAAGAAGCATCTTCAAGCTTGCCATAGTTCTCTGGCTGCATCAGATGTTTGCCGATTTCTGCTTGTAACTCTTTATCTTCTACCACTCTTCTTCTCCAAGTTTTTCTATACTTACGCCATTATCTTTGATAAATTTTGAGATTACCTCTGAGTGCGTATGCTCGTAAGGTTTGAGATAAACGATGCGCTCTATCCCGCTGACAATGATGTTTTTACTGCACTCACTGCATGGTTCAAGCGTTACATAGATGGTAGCTCCTTCTATGCTTATACCTTTTCTTGCCGCCCAGATGATGGCGTTCATCTCTGCGTGAATCTCATATGTTTTTGACCATTCATGATGCTCTGAAGTGTAGTTGCCATCCCAATGCTCACGGCAGTTTACATATCCAGCAGGTGTCCCGTTGTAACCAGTGGAGAGAATCCGCCCATCTTTAACGATAACAGCTCCTACCTGTTTTGAGACGCACTTTGAGGCAGTGGCTATCTCTTTTGCGATGTTTATAAAGTTCGCATCACTGAGCATCTATTTTGCTTCTCGAACAAGTTGGATATCGGCATTGCCTCGCAATCTTGCAAAGTAGTCATTTAAAACCTGCTCTCTTTTTTCTCCCATTACAAGGTTGGCAAGCTGATTTTTCATCTCTTCGTAACTATTTTTGGAAGGTTTTTGAGTCTCTTTGAGGTAAAAACTCATATATGCCCCTTTTTGGTCCATAATAATAGGGGTAAAACTTTTAGGTTCTGTTTTTTCCAAAAGCTGCGCAAGTTCAGGAGAGATGGTGTCATAAGGAAGAGTACGTTCCTCAATCTTTACCTCATTTGAGGAGAAAACAGGCGTTGCTATTTTTTTTCTAAGTGCCTCTTCGTTTGATGAAGAGTAGAGCGTTACCACAAAAGCTTTTGGGCGCATAAACTGCTCTTTGTGAAGCTCATAATACTCTTTCATTTTCTCCTCATCGGGAGCTTCCATGGATGCGTAAGCTATGGCAGAATAGAGTTTTTGCGAGAGAAGTTTTTCTCTGACTTTCTCTTTAAACTCTGCGGAACTCAAACCATTTGACTCACGCACGGCATCGTAAAGCTGCTCAACGCTCATCTTGTTTGCGGCAGCTGTCTTTTTTATATCCTCATACACTTCAGTAGGATTGACGCTTATCTTTCTCTCGACAATTTCAGCGGCTTCAAGCTTTTTTCGTATCAGGATGTCTCTTGCGATTGTCGCATCCATCTTTGTAAGACGCATCTCCTCTTTAACATCATAAACTGATATAGGCTCTCCCTTGACAACGGCACTTACACCATTGACAAGTTCGGCACTAAGCACTGTGGCAAATAAAAACGGCAATAAAATTATTTTATACATAATGGCTTCCTCTTAAATCAAAGGTGGTTATTTTACCCGCTTTTAACAAATGTTTGCTTAAAATTGCGCAACTATTCACTAAAGGTTTTTTCATGGTTGTAACTCGTTTTGCTCCAAGTCCTACGGGCTATTTGCACATTGGCGGTTTGAGAACGGCTCTTTTTTCCTATCTTTGGGCGAGAAAAAACGGCGGCAAATTTCTTCTTCGCATTGAAGATACAGACAAGGCAAGAAACTCGCAAGAGGCGGCAGAGGCGATTGTAAAGGCATTTCATTGGTTGGGTTTAGAGCATGATGGCGAGATAACCTACCAATCCCAAAGAGACGACATCTATGCCATCTACATTCAGCGTCTTTTGGATGAGGGCAAAGCGTACAGATGCTACATGTCCAAAGAGGAGCTTGATGCGCTTAGAGAGGCACAAACTGCAAACAAAGAGCGTGCAAAGTATGACGGCAGATACCGTGACTTTACGGGTGTGCCGCCAGAGGGTGTAGAGCCTGTTATCCGCATCAAAGCACCATTAGAGGGCGAAATCATCGTTCATGACGGTGTCAAAGGGGATGTTGTTTTCAAAGCGGAAGATATCTTGGATGATTTTGTTATCGCCAGAGGTGACGGTTCACCGACTTACAACTTTGTCGTCTCAATTGATGACCATCTTATGGGCGTTACGGAGGTTATCCGTGGAGATGACCACCTCTCAAACACACCAAAACAGATAGTGGTTTATGAAGCACTCGGGTTTGATGTACCAAAGTTTTACCATGTCCCGATGATTCACAACCATGAGGGCAAAAAACTCTCCAAAAGAGACGGTGCGACGGATGTTATGGCGTACAAAGAGATGGGCTACACGCCACAGGCACTTCTGAACTTTTTAGTGCGTCTTGGATGGAGCAACGGTGATCAGGAGATTTTTTCTATGGATGAGATGATGGAGTGTTTCAACCCTAAAAATATCAACCGCTCCGCTTCCATCTACAACACCGAAAAGCTCGACTGGCTCAACTCTCACTACATCAAAAACACGCCAAATGAGGAGCTGGCAGAACTGCTTGAGCCATACGGTCTTTTGCTCACTTCTCATGACAAAAAAGAGATTTTGCTTGACGCACTAAAAGAGAGAGCAAAAACACTCAAAGAGATGGCACAGCTTGTCAACGAAATCATCATCGCTCCTGAGAGTTTAGATGAAAAAGCCGTTGAAAAGGCGTTTAAAGGGGATGCAAAAGAGGTACTTGAAAACTTTGCAGCAAAAGTAGGTGCGTGCAGTGAGCTTCATCTTCCAAGCGACTACCACCACCTCATGGAAGAGGTCGTCAAAGAGATGAACATCGGTTTTGGCAAAATCGGACAGCCGTTGCGTGTGGCACTTTTAGGCAAAATGAGCGGTCCAGGGCTTGATAGCGTTATGGCGATTATCGGCAAAGATGAGACGATAGCAAGAGTAAAGAGCGCACTCGAACAGATTGCATGAAAAGAGTTCTGATTTTGCATGGCTGGGGCGGAAGCGATTTTCCTCACTGGCAGAGTTGGTTGGCGGGCGAAATCGCTAAAGATTACGGTTGTGTGAGCTTTTTGAAGTTTAGCAATATCGATTTTCCAGACAAAGATATCTGGCTTAGAGAGTTGCAAGCGGAAATAGCGGCATTTAGACCAAATATCGTCGTTTGCCACTCCATCGCCAACACGCTTTGGTTTCAGCTCTGCAACGGTGGCGGCATAAAGGAGCTTGAGAAACTTTTTCTTGTAGCTCCGCCTAGTTTTGGATGTGACATCACAGAGCTTGAGAGCTTTTTTCCATGTCCTATCCCTAAAAAGCTTTATGCAAAAGAGGCACTGCTTGTCACCTCGACAAACGACCCTTATATGTCACAAAATGAGGCGGCAGAGCTTCAAGGGACGCTTGGCATAGAGATGATGGTTTTAGAAAATGCGGGACATATAAACACAAACAGCGGCTATGGCGAGTGGCAATGGATATTAGAAGAGATAAAAAGGTAAAAACAAATCATGATACAACTTATAAATATTTCAAAAAATTTCGGCAAACAAGAGCTTTTTAGTAATCTTAACTTCAAACTAAACTCTGGCAACAAAGTCGGGCTTGTAGGGCGCAACGGTAGCGGAAAATCAACGCTTTTTAAACTCATTCTCGGAGAGGATACTCCCGATATAGGCGAAGTAGTTATCCCTAAAGGGTACAAAATAGGCGCACTTAAGCAGTATTTGGAGTTTAGCGAGACGACACTTAGAGAAGAGGCGGCACTCGCACTTGAAGAGGATATGAAGTACGATATCTACCGTGTTGAGAAGATTCTCTTTGGTTTGGGCTTTACGCATGAGGATTTGGAGAAAAACCCGCTCTCATTTTCGGGCGGCTATCAGATTCGTATCAACCTTGCGAAACTGCTTGTAACAGAGCCAAACCTGCTACTCTTGGATGAGCCGACAAACTACCTTGACATTCTTTCACTCAGATGGCTCAAAAACTTTTTAAAAGCCTTTGAGGGCGAGGTTATCATCATCACCCACGACAGAGATTTTATGGACGGCGTGACAACACATACGATGGGGATTATCCGCCGAAACCTCAACATCATTCAGGGCGATACGCATAAATTTTACGACCAGCTAAAAGCAAACGAAGAGCTTTATGAGAAGCAGAAGATTTCACAAGACAAAAAAGTAAAAGAGCTTGAGGATTTTATCGCCCGCAACAAAGCCCGTGCCTCAACTGCCGCTCTTGCACAGTCAAAAGTAAAACAGCTTGAGAAGATGGATTTGCTTGAAGATTTGGGTTACGACTCCACGCTTGAGTTTGACTTCAACTACAAAGATACGCCTGCAAAAGTTCTGCTTGATGTAAAAAATCTTGGCTTTGGCTACACCCCTGACAATATCTTGTTTAAAAACATCTCTTTTGTGCTTGAAAAAGGGGAGAGACTTGGCATCATCGGAAAAAACGGTAAAGGAAAATCAACCCTTCTCAACACCATTGCAGGGGAGCTAAAAGCACTTGAGGGCGAAGTACATATGCACACAACCACCGAGTTTGCGCACTTTGGACAGACCAACATCGCAAGACTGCATCCAAACAGCAATGTTTTGGATGAGATTCACTCTGCAAACACAAAACTCTCCGCACAAGCCATCCGTGGCATCGCAGGGGCTATGATGTTTAGCGGTGACAGCGCAGACAAAAAAGTTTCGCTTCTCTCAGGGGGCGAAAAAAGCCGTGTCATGCTTGGACAGATTTTGGCTCGCAATGTCAATCTTCTCTTTCTCGATGAGCCTACAAACCACTTGGACATGGACTCCATCGAAGCACTAACCGTAGCTATCCAAAAGTTCAAAGGCTCTGTTATCATCGTAACCCACTCCGAAGAGTTGCTCCGCCGTGTGTGCGACAGACTTATCGTCTTTACAAGAAGCGGTGCAGAGTATTTTGACGGCGGTTACGACCTCTTCTTAGAAAAAATGGGCTGGGAAGAGGAAGAAGAGGATGAATCTGCAAAACCAAAACCAAAAAGCAGCTTCAAAGACAACAAAAAAACAAAAGCCGATTTGGTGAGAAACAAAAACAAACTAGTCTCTCCAATCAAGAAAAAAGTAGAAAAATTAGAAGCCTCAATCATCAAAAGCGAAGAAACGCTTGCATCGCATCAGAAAAAGCTTCTTGAAGCAACAACCAAAAACGACAGTTTTAAAATCATAGAGTTCTCGAAACTCGTCTCCATGGAGCAAAAAGAGGTAGAGAAAATGTTTGAACTTTTAGAGATTTTACAAAACGAGTTCGACACGATTTCGGGAGATTTTGATGCGAAAATCGCGGAGATTGGGGAGTAGAAAAGCGTTATAAAGATTGCCTGCCTAAATATCTATTACCTAGAATATAGGGATAATAGAAAATTATAAATTTTGTAGTAAAATATGGTTTATTAGGGGATGACCATGATAAACTCGCATAAGTTTCTAAAATCTGTTCTTGATACTGTAACACAACACATTGCCGTGATTGATGGAGATGGGCAGATTGTTTATGTCAATAAAAGTTGGATTACCTTTGGGCAAAGCAATAGTTGTTGTATAGATATCAAGTGGGAGATGATTAATTACCTCAATGAGTGTGACAAAGCTGCATCAAATGGCGATGAATTTGGAACTAAGGCGGCAGAGGGTATAAGAGATGTCATAAACGGTACAAGAGACTCTTTTTACTTTGAGTATCCATGTCATAGCCCGTATGAAAAGAGATGGTTTATGATGAGGGTTAAGCCGTTTAAGCTGGGTGAGACTGATTTTTATGTTATTTGCACATAGACCTACCGACCTTTGCGCAAGGTACGGTGGAGAAGAGTTTGCCATAGTTCTGGGTGCTACCGCTGAAAATTCACTTGACATGATGAACGATTTGCTTGACGCTATTCGTGCTTTAGACATTGCAAATATAAACTCTTCCGTAATCCCAATACTAACTGTAAGCATCGGACTAGCAACCATCCATCCAGATATCGACACCAAAACACAAGAGCTTATAGCCGCCGCAGACGAGATGCTCTACAAAGCCAAAGAGAGCGGCAGAAATAGAGTTTTATATAAAAACTTTAGACCTATCTAGCTATAATCCATCCATGAACAGTTCCCTAATCATCCTACCGACCCAGCGTGCCATTCGTCACTTGCAGTTTGACGTTGATGGTGCAAATCTTTTTTTGCCTAACTATATCACGATGCACGATTTTCTCTCAAGAATTTGTGTTGCGCATAGACTCAAGGCTCTTGATGCGGATAGCAGAGTTTTGCTTCTTTTGGAGGCGAGCGACTTTAAAAATTTCCAAAACCTCTCCATTGAACGCAATTTTTTCACATTTACAAAAAACGCTTCTTATATTTTTGGCTTTTTTGAAGAGTTGAGTGCCGAGATGTACGAGATAGAAGCACTTGAGAGAGCAGATGTCTATGGGGAGTATGAGGAGCATATCGCCATACTTCTTGAGCTTTATGGGCGTTATGAAAAACTCTGTAGCCAAAAGGGAGTGCTTGACCCAATTTTTTTGCCTAAAAACTACAGTTTCAATGAAGATTATGTAAAAAAATATGAAAAAATCGAGCTTCATGCAGAGGGGCATCTGACCAACTTTGAGTTTGAGGTGCTTGAGCGGTGTTGTGCGTTTTGTGAGGTGGAGATACATCTTGGTGCGAGCAGATTTAACACAAAAATGGTAAAAAAATTTGCGACATTTGGCATAGAACTGGAGGCGGGATTTGACTACACAATCTCACTGGACAAAAAAGCCATTGTTGCAAAAGAGAGGACGAATGAGAACAAAAACATCGAGTGCCACTCCTTTAGCGAGAACCTTTTGCAAGCCGCTTTTGTCAAAAAAAAGATATATGACTTTATCCAAAAAGGGTACAAACCCGAAAATATAGCAGTGATTCTTCCAAATGAGAAATTTGCCGACACGCTAAGGCTCTTTGATGCAAAGTCCAACTTCAACTTTGCGATGGGTACGCCTTTTGGCGGCAGTTTGATGTACAAAAAACTTGATGCGACATGTGCCTACATAGAGCAAAACTCCAAAGAGAATGAAGCTAGAATGCAAAGAGTAGGTACTGAATTTTACCAATCGCTACGCTCCATCTATGGGCAGATGAGTCAAGATGTGGATATTTTGGGATTTTTGAAAGAGTACAAAGAGAGTTTTGGCAATAAACGAGAGATAAAGATTTTTGAAGAGGAGCTTTACTCCTTTAAACATATCTTGCCTTTTATGCATGACATGAGCGTAAAATCGGTCTTAAACCTCTTTTTGCAAAGAGTCTCAAGCAGGTCACTTGATGATGTGCGTGGCGGCAAGATTACGGTGATGGGGGTTTTAGAGACACGTTTGGTCGCCTTTGATGCGGTTGTGATAGTCGATTTTGATGATAAAAATGTCCCAAAAAAGAGCGACAAAGATATGTTTTTAAACACAGCCATCAGGGAAGTAGCAAATCTTCCTACTATGAGCGATAGAGAAAATCTGCAAAAACACTACTACGAGAGGCTTATCAACAACTCAAAAGAGGTCGCCATAAGCTTTGTCGCCTCAAAAGAGAGCAAGGGTTCGAGATTTTTAAAACAGCTTGGCATAAAAGAGAGCAACGCTCATGACGAACAGGACTACGCCTCTGTACTCTTCACAAAAGCCGCCAAAGTGCCAAAAGAGGAGCAGGAGATAGTTGTCGAGTGGAGTTTTAGGGAGCGAAAACTCTCTGCAACAGAGCTAAAAACATTTTTGACATGCAAAAGAAAATACTACTACAACTACATCGCCCATATCAAAAACCACGAAATCCCAAAAGATATGCCAAAAGAGCATGAAATCGGCTCTGACGTGCATGATGCACTAAAAGAGCTTTACAGCAAAAAAAGCTTTTACGATGACGCCAATGAACTTTTGCGAGATTTGCAAAAAGAGCTAGGCAACGCATGCGGCGAAAGCGAGTTAGAACACTACCTCATGGCACTGCAAGCCAAAAAAATGGAGCTATTTTGTCATAATGAAGTTGAGAGATTTGGCGAGGGATGGAGCGTGGCGCATTGTGAGGCAAGCACACAGCGAGAGTTCGCAGGCATGACACTCACAGGACGCATCGACAGGATAGACAAACGAGACAATGAACTCTACATCATCGACTACAAAACAGGCTCTTACGCCATCTACACAGAGAAAAATTTCACAGAAGCGACAGACTTTCAACTGGAGTTTTACTATCTTTTAGCGCAAAATTTCGGCGATGTTAATGGGTGCGCTGTGAGCGATAGAGAGGAAGTACTCTTGGGGTGCGGATACTACGACCTAAAAGAGTCCAAAATAGTTGACGAACCGTTTTTAAAAGAAAAGTTAGCCGTTTTGGAATCACACGTGAGAGATTTGCAAAACATCCACTCCCTTGAGTGCAACAAGTGTGAAGAGATAAAAAACTGTTTGTATTGTGAGTATAAGGTTATGTGCGGGAGGGAGTGATTGTTTATAGAGAAGAAATCAAGAAAAATATGAAGCTTTTTTAAGCTAAATAAAAATATAATATAAAACTTAAATATATAAATTATTGGACGATTTTGGATGAAAGAGAAGATACTGCTTGACCTTTTTGAGCTAGAACCGCAGCTTACTAAAAAAGAGATTGAAGAAAAAACTTATATCAAAGGTTCAACTCTCAACAACATTCTAAAAACTCTTGTAGAAACAAACAAACTTGAGAGAGTTGGCAAAGGCAGAGCTACTTACTACAAACGAGTCTATCAAGAAAGCTACTCCTATAAAAACATTACCGTTTTAAAAGATGGTTTGGTTGTGGGTGAGCTTAGTTTTGGAGATGGAAAATACTACTTCAGATACTCCGATGCCTACAAGGGCAAAGAGCTTATAGGGCTAAAAAACGATAAAAGCACGCATGAGAGCAGTGAACTTTTTTATATCTTTGAAAACCTCATACCAGAATCGCATCGAAGAGAAAAACATATCGACATCTCAAAGTATGAAGATTTAGCCGACAGCCTCACGACACTTCTGCACACCCACGGCTCCTATGAGTTTGTCTATACATACGAGCTTTTTAAGTACAAAAAAAGAAGCGATAAAAAACCAAATTGGATTACGCTCAAAAACAAGATACTTCAAAACCATAACTATCCAAATCTCTTAAACTACACTCTTGATATAGAAGATGCCATACTTGAAGACAGAAGCAACATCGACTACTCTTCACTCAGCGGCTATCAAAATAAAATCGATGTGAACATAGATGAAAAAACAAAAACCGTCTTTATAGATACCAAAAATCCACACTACCTCTTAAAACCATTTAACAAAAACATAGGACACTATTTTGGAGATAAAAAAGCATACTATCCGCATGTGCTGGTAAATGAGCATCTTTTTATGAGTTTTGCTAAAAATGAGCTTGGGTTTGATGTGCCTTATAGCGGACTTATTTATCACAATGAAGTTTTTCACTACATCATCAAGCGGTTTGACAGATATGAGGAGTTCAGATATGAACAGTATGACTTTGGGCAGTTTTTAAACATGCCGAGTGTCAACAAATACAAGGCAAGCAGTGACGAAGTATTTGCAAAAGCAGATGTCATACTTCAAGACAAAAGCTCTAAAATGGAGCTGCTGCGATTTTACTTCTACTCCTACATCATCCAACACGGCGACTTACATGTAAAAAACCTAGCAGCACTCAACATAGGAAGAGACAACTACATCTTTGCCCCGCTTTATGATGTTATCTCTCTGGGAGTTATAAAAGGCAAAGATATCGACGACTTAGCCCTGCCGATACAAAGAGTGCATAAAAACCAAAAATCCAAGTTCACTGTTGAGGACTTTTTACACCTCGCCGACATTCTGCATCTCAACCGCCTTGAAGTAAAAAAAGAGATGAGAAAACTCCTTGTCATCTTTATAGAGAAGTTTCCGCTCTACATCGAAAAGACAAAAGAGCTCTTAAGTCTTGATGAACTCATCATCAGTAAAACAAGAGCGAAAAAAACAGACTTTATAACCAAACTAAAGAACTTTTATGATGAACGCATGATTGCTTTGAAGAAAGCTGGGATTTTTGAAGAGTTGGGAATAGATGGTGAAAAGTAGAATATGTCAAAATGAAATACTTTTGTGGGTTTGGTATTAGATTGTATTATTA
>JAOTSA010000141.1 GCA_030247515.1 Sulfurimonas sp.
AGTTACAAAAACAATGTCAACCGTTTTTGGATCTTCAATCTCTATAAAACAACGATTGTCAATTCCGCCAACTTTGTTACATTTAATACGTCCAGCAATTTCGGCAATTACCTGATTCATCTTTGCAGCATAAAGGCGAGAGCGTTTAGCAAGCTCCTCCGCACGACGAAGTTTTGCAGTTGATACAAGCTTCATAGCACGTGTCGTCTTTTGAGTGTTAGAAACACTCTTTATCTGTCTTTGAATATCTTTCAAGTTTGCCATAAGTTATCCTTACGCTACAATAAAGCTAGCTTTGAACTCTTCAAGTGCTTTTTTCATCAATGCGTTAGTGCTATCATCTACTTTAGAAGTGCTTCTAATGTTTTCAAAAATTTGAGGATAAGATGCTTCCACAAATGGATACAACTCAGCTTCAAAACGAACAACATTTGACGGATTCATATCGTCAAAGAAACCTTCATTTCCTGCAAAAATAATTAAAACTTGTTTTTCAACAGAAAGTGGTGAGAATGGAGGCTGTTTAAGAACTTCTACCATTCTTTGACCACGCTCAAGTTGCTTTCTTGATGTTTCATCCAAATCAGATGCAAACTGAGCAAATGCTTGAAGTTCACGGTACTGAGCAAGGTCAAGTCTAAGTGTTCCAGCGACTTGTTTTGTAGCTTTAATTTGTGCAGCACCACCAACACGAGATACCGAAAGACCAACGTTGATTGCTGGGCGAACACCTGAGTTGAAAAGTTCAGTTTCTAAGAAAATTTGACCATCTGTAATAGAGATAACGTTAGTAGGAATATATGCCGAAACGTCACCTGCTTGTGTTTCAATAATTGGAAGAGCAGTTAAAGAACCAGCACCTCTATCATCTGAAACTTTCGCAGCTCTTTCAAGTAAACGAGAGTGAATATAAAAAACGTCACCTGGGTATGCTTCACGACCTGGAGGGCGACGAAGAATAAGTGACATCTCACGGTATGCAACTGCATGTTTTGATAAATCATCATATACAATTAAGCCATGTCTAGCATTGTCACGGAAATACTCGCCCATAGCAACACCAGTATATGGAGCTAAAAACTGAAGCGCTGCTGCTTCAGATGCTGTAGCAGAAACAATTATTGTATATTCTAATGCACCATGATCTTCTAAACGACGAATGATTTGTGCAACAGTTGATTCTTTCTGTCCAATTGCAACGTAAATACAGACAACACCGTTACCCTTTTGGTTGATAATAGCATCCAACGCAATTGTTGTTTTTCCAGTTTGTCTGTCACCAATAATAAGTTCTCTTTGACCACGACCAATTGGAACTAGTGCATCAATCGCCTTAATACCAGTTGCCAAAGGCTCATGAACAGATTTACGAGCCATAATGCCAGGAGCTTTTTCTTCAACGAAACGAGTTTCAGTTGTTTCAATCGGACCTTTTCCATCTATTGGCTCACCTAGTGCATTTACAACACGACCAAGAAGAGCATTACCTACTGGTACACGAAGAAGACGACCTAGTCTTTTTACAGACAGTCCCTCTTTTAACATTGCGCCAACCCCAAGAATAACAACACCAACCGTGCTTTCTTCAAGGTTCATAACCAAACCTCTTGTACCCTCTTCGAACTCTACCATCTCACCAGCCATAACATTGCTTAGTCCGTAAACTTGTGCAACACCATCAGCATATGAAACGATTTTACCTGTCTCATTAATATCAACACTTAGTTCAAAGTTGTCGATACGCTCTTTAATTATTGAACTGATCTCATCAGCTTGAATTTTTGCTACCACTACACATCTCCTCTCATGAAGTTAAATTGCTTTTACAATATGTTCTATTATTTGATTATTGATTCTTGCTTTTGAAAAACTAATTTCAACACCAAGGTCTTCAACATCTACTTTTATACCATTAAAGTCATCTTTTATATACTCTAATGATATTTTAGAATTAAATCTACCACCTAATCCATTGCCCAAATCTTCCATTACGTTTGCATCTATTGCGCTATCGCTATACACGATTCCGCTATAAACTTTTTTTGTTCGAGCGATATCTTTTCTCATTACTTCCGCTAATGCAGGAATAATGGAAATACGATTATTTTGAACAAGTAGCTTAATCAAGTTTTCAACATCTTTAAAATCAGCCGACTTAACTGCTGCCAATAAAATTTCTGATTTTTGGTTTTTACTTACGTCTGGATTATTAATTACTTGATTAAATTTTTTATCATCAAACGCTTTAGCTAAAACAGAAAATATTAAAGCCATATCTTCTATTTCCTGCGCACTTGAACGCTGTTTTATGGCTTTAAGATATCTTTTTGCAATCAACTCTTCCATCTACGCCACCTTCTTTAAGATAACATTTGCCATAGCTTCTTTATCAAAAGAGTTGTCGCTTTGGCTCAATACGTCACTTAATATATTTTCAACAACACTTCTAACCATTTTTCTCTGCTCAAATTCCATCAGTACGGCTTGTTGTTTTGCCATCACTTCCATATCATTTTCACATTGAACCATGATTGAGTCGTTTAAAATTTTATTCTCTTTTTTAGAACTCACTGCCAATTCTTCAGCAAACTTTTCAGCTGCACCCACTTTAGCAAGAACCTCTTTTTTTAGAGAAATGGACTCTTTTAATTTATCTTGAACTTTTTTCATCTCATCAGCGATAGAATTGCTTCGAGATGCAAAATAGTTCCTAGCTGGCTCTGCAACAAGATACCAAACAAGTCCAGCGAACAGTAAAAAGTTTACCGTTCTTTGCACAATGTCAGTACTCGCATGCTCGGCACTTCCACCAGATGCCAATGCATACGTCGATATCATTAGCATAAATACTAAAACTCTACTCACATCACATCCTTATATTTGACTAAATTTAGCTTTTACAGCTTCTTTAAACAGTGGAATTTGTGATTTTAAATCATTATTCAACTGCTCACGAACATGAGCAAGTGATTGCTCAAACTCTAAATACTGACTAGCTAACTCAGCACGTTTTGCTTCTAATTTACTCTCTGCTAACTCTCTAGCATCCGCAATAACTTTTTCTCTCAGGGCCGAAGCTTCCAATTTAGCGTTTATAATTATTGTCTGCGCTTTTGATTCAAGTTCGTTGATTTCATCATCATTTGATCCGACTTTTTCCAGATCTCTTTTAATGTCCTCATCTCTTTTACTCATGTAAGCAAACAATGGATTGTAAAGCCAACTGTTTAGAACGGCAATAAGAGTAAGAAACACGATTAATGTAGCAACAAGTAGTATCGGATTTATATCTAACATAGCACCTCCTAAAAGTTGCGTGATTATACTA
>JAOTSA010000006.1 GCA_030247515.1 Sulfurimonas sp.
ATGAAGATAGTTTTTTTTCTTTTTTTATTTGTTAGCTCTTTTTTTGCGTATGAGAACATAACTCGTTATGATGTTTATGCAACACTTTTTGGGCATGTTGGATACTGTGATGTTCACATAAAAGAGGATGGCAAAAACTATGAAATCAACGTAGTTGCCCAAACCATCGATGCGGCTGCACTCCTTTTGCAAGGAAGAGTTGAGAGTTTCCAGAGCAAAGGTATCATCAAAGATGGCAGATATATCCCCAAAGTTTTTATCAAAACAAAAAAGACAACCAAACGAACAAGAGTTCAAACATACACATTTAACCATGAAAAAAAAGAGGTTTTACTTGTAGAGGAGAAGATAAAACTTGTAAACAAAACCCGTTTTGACTCACAAAACTTTAGGCTTGTCACAAGGGAAGTAGAAGAAAAATCACGAAAAGATGAGCTTCTTGACCCATTTGTTGCAGATGATACGCTTAGCATCTATCTGGGAAGCAGATATGGATGTAATGGAGCAGAAAAAAAACATCTGATTTTTGCAGTTGGCGCACATAATGACAAAAATAACATCCACTATGAGTGTCTTACCGATAAGAAAAAAACTTTAGCGCAACAAAAGCTACAAAGCAGTGCAGACACTCTCTACAACCTCCATGTAGAGCCGCTTGACAAAGATGAGAAAGTAGTTGATGCGCTTCTTGCTTATGACAAAGATGGCTTGTTGCAAGAGGGGTTGATGGATGAAATCTTTTGGGTTGGCAGCATGAGAGCCGTGCGGGTCAGTCATAAAATTTTAAATTAGGAAAAAGATGAGAAAGATTATTGTATGGACACTTTTGGGAATTTTACAGCTTGATGCCAAAGAGATGGGAGAGTTATACTTTAGCGGCAATTGCGTCACATGCCACCACCCCGTAAAAACCATCTCCGCTCCCTCTGTTGTAGAGTTTAAAAAGAGATACACAAACGCATTTTCAGATAAAAAAGAGTTTGTAAACTATATGTCAAAATGGGTTTTAAAACCTACAGAAAAAGGCTCACTCATGCATGACGCTATCCAAAAACATGGGCTGATGCCAGAGCTTGGGTTTGACGAGGAGACACTTAGAGAGATAGCCTCTTACATTTACGATACAGATTTTACAAAGAAAGGGGAGCTTGATAGTCTCTTTCCCAAAAAAAGTCTATCCAATCGTCCGCTTCATTGACCCAAAAATCAGGCTCATAAACAGATGTTTTTTTATAAAAAAGTGTTGCTGATTTGAACTCTATGTCTGCAAATTCAGTGGCGAAATACTCCATCACTGCCCGAAGCGTTTCGCCACTGTCAGAGATATCATCCAGCACCAAAACACGCTTAACATCCTCAAATACGCAACTGCCAAAGAGTGCTATTTTCTCCCTCTTTTGGCTTTTGTCGTAAAGTTCTGTTCTTATGCTTTGCACCGCTCTTATCTCCAAACCCTCTGCAACTGCATGAGAGAGCGTAAGCCCGCCACGTGCTATGGCGACTATGGCATCAAAATGCTCTTTTCTCAACTTCCCAAGAAGTTTGTTTGTATCATCTCTAAAAGATTCGTAACTGTAGTATTTCATACGAAAATTATACACTGACATTGCGCAGTTTATGTGTAAAAACATAATTTTTGGAAGTGAGGCTTTAGCCTCGCCTAGTAAGGGTACATGGCATATAGAGTTTTGAGCGGGGCTAAAGCCCCACTTCCAATGGGATTTGGTATCTTAAGATGAAAATTGCTACAATCGCTTAAGAGAAACAAAGGAATTTAAATGATGATTAAAACTATTTTATCTATTACGTTTGCAAGTCTGCTTACAGTTGCAATGAGTGGTTGTTCTAAAAATAAAGATATAGAAGTAGCGAAAAGCGTTGAAGAGTTTGGATGCAAACAAGAGGGGGTTACTGCGCCACAATGGACGTGTATCACACAATCACAAGAGTATTATGCTGGTGTTGGCATCGCTGAGAAGAGTGCCGCTGGGATGGATCACATGAGAAGAGTAGCGATGGCAAACGGACGTTCGGATTTAGCACAGCAGATAGAGACTCTAGTAAAAGACAAAGTGAGTCTATACACAGGCACAACAGGCGTCACGGCAACGGAGACGGTTGACAAAACTACCGAGAGCGTCACAAAACAGGTAGCAAAAGTAAACCTCAAAGACTCAAAAGCGGTTGACATGTGGACTGCTCCATCGGGTGCTATCTTTATGCTTGTTACAGTCTCTAAAAGCGAAACAAATAAGCAGATTAAGAACAACATCAGAACAAGTTTCAACAATGACCAAGCTCTATGGCAACAGTTTAAAGCAAAAAATGCGTTAGAAGGGCTTGAGAAAGAGTTTGAAGAAAAGTAGAGAGTGACAATAGTGAAATATCTTTTCCCATTTCTATTTTTAACTCTTTTACTTTTTAGCGGATGCTCTCAAAAAGAGGTGGTTGTTGTCGTTGAGATGCAACCAGTAGAGCAAGAGGCAAAAGTAGAAGCACCATCCATCGTAAAAATCGATAAAGAGGCAGTTTTACGCAGCACGGTGGTTGAGAGTGCATTGCAACATCTTCATAAAAACAGTGGAAAAGATTGTTCTGGATTTGTGGAATTGGTCAATTTTCAAAACAGTGAGCCATACTATAAATCTGGTGAGTTATCAAAATTTTATGACAATACAAATCGCTCTAAAGCCATTTTCAATCTTATGAGAGCAAAAAACAGAGTTTTTGAAAAAGAGATTCCAAAAGTCGGAGATTTGGTCTTTTTTGAAGATACACTTCAACACTCAAAGCGAAAAGTCGGCTCATTTAACATTACCCATATTGGAATCGTAACAAAAATTGATGAGGATGGAACTATCCATTTTATCCATAACACTCAAGGCAAAAACAGAGTTGACCAACTAAATATGAACTTTTCACAAACCCCAATCATCTCTGGAAAAAGTGTTAACAGCTATTTAAAAAAATGTGATTCTAGCACGCCAAAACAGAAGTGTTTAAGTGCTTACTATTTTACTGCATTTGCAACACCGCTTTTTGGCGAGCAAATCATACTAAGCCAAAACTAGCCCATATTTAGATACAATTCTATAATTAACTTCTTCATTCAAAATAATTTAAGGTAACACATGAAAAAAATCGCCATCATCGGTCGTCCAAATGTCGGTAAAAGCTCGCTTTTCAACAGACTTGTTAAAAAAAGAGATGCTATCACATCTGACATCGCTGGAACTACAAGGGATGTCAAAAGACGCCATGTTGTTATCGTCGATAAAGAGGCACTTCTTTTAGATACGGGCGGACTTGACCAAGGGTGTGAACTTTTTGACAAAATCAAAGAAAAATCACTTGAAGCAGCGCATAAAGCTGATATCATCCTCTTTATGGTGGATGGAAAAAGTATCCCCGAAGATAATGACAAAAAACTCTTTTATGAACTCCAAACATTAGGCAAAGAGGTAGCTCTTGTTGTCAACAAAATCGATAACGACAAGCTAAAAGACAATCTTTGGGACTTTTACGAGTTCGGCACAGATGCGATTTTTGGCATCTCTGTTTCACATAACAGAAGCGTAAATGCCCTCTTAGAGTGGATTTACGACAGATTGCCAGATGAAGATATCATCAAAGCGCAAGAGGAAGAAGAGGATGATGTCAACGTTGTAGAAGAAGATGAGAGCGAATACGATTTTGATGATGCAGCGGAGTTTGACGAAGAGGAAGAGGATGACAACTTTTTCTACACAGACGAGGATGAGGAGGAAGAGGAGTTTACAGACGACTCCATCTTTGCACAAAATGACAAAATCAAAGAGTACAATCCTGAGGATGCAAACCACATAAAAATCTCTATCATCGGACGTACAAACGTCGGTAAAAGCTCACTTTTAAATGCGCTTTTAGGCGAAGAACGCTCTGTTGTAAGCAGTGTTGCAGGAACTACTATCGACCCAATCGATGAGAGCATAGAGTACAAAGACAAACAGCTTACTTTTGTTGACACAGCAGGTCTTAGACGCCGTGGCAAGATTGTAGGCATCGAGAAATTTGCGCTTATGCGTACAAAAGAGATGCTTGAAAACTCAAACATGGCACTTGTTGTTTTGGACGCAAGTGAGCCGTTTTTAGACCTTGATGAAAAAATCGCAGGTTTAGTTGACAGCAACCGCCTCGCATGTATCATCGTACTCAACAAATGGGATATCGCAAATAGAGAAGATTATGACAAAATCATCCAAGAGGTGCGTGATAGATTTAAGTTTTTAGCTTATGCACCTATCATCACTCTCTCTGCAAAATCACACAGACGTGTTGACAAGCTCTTTGATATGATTTTAGAGATAAACGATAACTACACACAACATATCAAAACATCTGAACTAAATGTTGTTTTAGAAAGAGCGCTTATCCGCCATCAGCTTCCAAGTATGCGTGGGCAGGTCATCCGCATCTACTATGCAACGCAGTATGAGACAAGACCGCCAAAAATCGCTATCATTATGAACAAACCTAGAGGTCTTCACTTTACATATAGACGCTATTTGACGAACAAACTAAGAGAAGCCTTTAACTTTAGCGGAACGCCTGTTTTATTTAAGGCTAAAAAACGTGGAGAGAAGTAGAGAAGCTGGAAAATGGGTATCAGATTAAAATATATTTTTATACTCATTATCGCTCTTAACTCTCTTTTTCTATTTTATTATCAAGCTTTCATATATAGAGGTTTTTTCAACTCTGATGCGGCAATCGCAAATATCCTTGCACAAGAGATAATCAGCCAAAACTCCTACTACCCGCAAAGCTGGTGGTATGTCAATGGTGATATTTGGACTTTTTACAAACATACGTTCGCCATCATCTTCACACTTCTTGGGCTTCATGCTTACGATGTTCACACGCTCACGGTCATCTCTTTTTTCCTCTTTTCGCTCTGGCTTACTTTTGCATATCTTCGCAAAATCGGCATAGAAGACGAGAGTATCCTTATTGCACTCATAGGTCTCTCGACGCTCTACTCCCCGATGTACATCCGTGAGGTTCTTGGAGAGAGTGCATATATCTGGTACTACAGTGCAATAATCGGGTATCTTTATGCACTTAAACTGTTGCAAAACAGAGAAAAAACTCTTCTGGCTGCTTTTTTGATTTTCTCTATAAGTCTCTTTTTTGTTGCAGAAAATCCTAGCAGATTTGCCATCTACTTTCTCGCACCGCTCTTTGCACCGTTTGTTCTTTTTCATGAATATATAGAGATACGTTATAAAAAATTTCTGCTCTATCTTTTTGCAGGTTTGGCACTTGGGATACTTTACAGATATTTTATACTCCAACATATTCAGATGCAAGCGGGAGCTGAAAAAACTTTTCTTATTCCATTTGAAGAGTTGCCACAACATATCTGGAGATCTTTTGGCGGACTTTGGAATTTTTATGGCGGAATTTGGGAAGACAAAGCTCCTTTTGTCTCCTTTGGCAGCGTGGTTATGCTACTCAAGCTTCTTTGTGCTACTGCCATCTTTTTTGCTCCGCCATTCTATGCCATTAAAAACAGAGACGCTCTTTCTGCGTTTGAGCGTTACACCATAGCTCTGGGGTATAGTGGATTTTTTATCATCTTTGGGATTTACGCCATTACTTCTTTGCATGTAGATGGACTTTATGCCGCAAAAGAAAATATTAGATATATAATTCCATTTGTGTTGCTAATCTCTGTAGCCAACGGTATAGTTTGGAAGTTTTTTTCAAAAAGAGTGAAGTTTTTACTTCTGTTTTCAATTCTTTTATCCTATCTCTCTATCCAAAGCACACTTCAAAAAGATGTTTCGGCTAAGATTATAGAACAAAGAGAAGAAGTTATAAAAATATTGCTTGATAACGGCGTTACTAAAGGGTATGCGCCTTATTGGCATTCACATGTTTTTACAGTATTGAGTGACAACAAAGTAGAGATAAGACCTCTTGAAGACCTAAACTACAAACGAGAAGCGGGAGCTTGGCTCTCAAGCTCTTCTTGGTATGACAAAACGGACAAAGGCGGTTCTTTTATCCTTATGCCTAGCGAGAAGATAGAACCATTCGAGAGAGCAACAAAAGAGTACAACTTAAGAGAGCCGACCAAAACAATCACGCTGGAGAGATATAAAATCTATCTCTTTGATACAAATCCTATTACCAACTAAGGACTTATTATTATGCAAATAAGCGTAATATCGCCTATTTATGGATGCAGAGAATCCATTCAAGAACTTTATGAACAACTCACTTCTGTGCTACAAAAAATCTGTAGCAGCTATGAAATCATCTTTGTAAACGATAACTGCCCTCAAAACTCATGGGAAGTAGTCTCAGAAATAGCAAAAAATGATAAAAATATAAAAGCCATCAAACTCTCAAGAAATTTCGGACAGCACTATGCCATCACAGCAGGACTAGACTACTGTAGCGGAGCGCATGTCGTCGTTATGGATTGCGACTTGCAAGACAGACCTTATGAGATAGAAAAACTCTACAAAAAGGCCCTAGAGGGTTATGATGTCGTTCATGGAAGAAGAGTCCAGAGACAAGACAGCTTCTTTAAAACATTTACATCAAAACTCTTTTATAAAACTTTGGAGTATTTTACAGATACAGAGCATGACCATACCATCGGAAACTTTGGGGTTTACTCAAGAAAAGTAGTAGAAACCATCAAAGGGTTTAAAGAGAAAAGCAGAGATTTTTTACTGCTTGTCAAAATTGTTGGATTTAAAAAGATAGAGATTGATGTCGAGCATGACGAGAGAGTTTACGGAACATCGTCATACACACTCTCAAAAATGATAAATCTCGCCATCGACTCCATCGTATCGCACTCAAACAAACCGCTCAAACTTATTATCCAGTTAGGGCTTTTTGTCTCCGCTCTCTCTTTTTTCGTTGCGGTGGGGTTGGTGGTTGCACACTACACTTACGGTTTTAGTGTAGAGGGATGGACGAGCTTAATGGTCTCTATGTTTTTTCTCTTTGGGCTTCTTTTTGGTATCTTGGGAACGATTGGGCTATATATAGGCAAAATCTTTGATCAGGTAAAAAACCGTCCGCTTTACATCATAGACGAGATAATCAATTGAAAAAAGTAGCTATTTTACAATCAAACTATATACCTTGGAAAGGGTATTTTGACATGATAAATATGGTGGATGAGTTTGTTCTTTACGACTGCGTCCAATACACAAAAAACGACTGGCGCAACAGAAATCAGATAAAAACGCCTAACGGTGTGCAGTGGTTAACAATCCCATGCCGTTTTGAGTCCATGAACCAAAAGATAAACGAAACAAAAGTAAGCGACAAACTCTGGGCGAGCAAACATTTTAAGACAATCGTTCAAAACTACTCAAAAGCAAAACACTTTAAAGAGTACAGAGATTTTTTTGAAAACCTTTATAAAGAGGTTGCCGATGAGGAGCTTTTAAGCGTCATAAACTACAAGTTTCTAGTAGCTATAAATGAGATTTTGGATATCAAAACAAAAATCTCAAAATGTGAAGATTTTACGCTTATAGAGGGGCAAACTTCAAGGCTCGTTCAAATCTGCAAAGATGCGGGTGCAACGCACTACATAAGCGGTCCTGCGGCAAAAGATTATCTCGATGAGAGCTTGTTTGAAGAGGCAGGTATAAAAGTAGAGTGGATGAGCTATAGCGGTTATGGCGAATATGAACAACTCTTCGCACCATTTGTTCACGGTGTAAGCATAATCGATTTGATTTTTAATGAGGGCAGAAATGCTACGAAATATATGAATAGTTTTAAGGAAAACAGATGATACACTTTAACAAACCACCGCTTACAGGCAATGAAGAACGCTATGTTTTAGAAGCGATGAAAAGCAGCAAAATCTCAGGAGACGGTGCATTTACAAAGAGATGTCACAAGTGGTTTGAAGAGAGACTTGGATGCAAAAAAGCACTTTTAACTACAAGTTGTACGCATGCGCTTGAGATGGCGGCACTTTTGCTTGACATAAAAGAGGGCGACGAGGTTATTATGCCATCATATACTTTTGTGAGTACCGCAAACGCTTTTGTGCTCAGAGGTGCGACTATCGTATTTGTCGATATCCGCCCCGACACACTCAACATAGATGAGACAAAAATAGAAGAAGCCATAACGGCAAAAACAAAAGTTATCGTACCTGTTCACTATGCGGGTGTTGCGTGTGAGATGGACACTATCATGGATATCGCATCACGACATGACCTAT
The DNA here is from genome assembly GCA_030247515.1 of Sulfurimonas sp. Taxonomy (GTDB): domain Bacteria; phylum Campylobacterota; class Campylobacteria; order Campylobacterales; family Sulfurimonadaceae; genus Sulfurimonas. The sequence goes on from JAOTSA010000006.1 coordinate 8,249, forward strand.
TTGTGGTTGAAGATGCGGCGCAAGGGATGATGAGCAGTTACAAAGGCAAAGCACTTGGAACTATCGGGCATTTTGGTGCATTTAGCTTTCATGAGACAAAAAACTACACAAGTGCTGGAGAGGGCGGTCTTCTTATCATCAATAATGAAAGTTTTGTCCAAAGAGCCGAAATCATACGAGAAAAAGGGACAAACAGAAGCCTCTTCTTCCGTGGCATGGTTGACAAATACTCATGGGTCGATGTAGGAAGCAGTTATTTGCCAAACGATATAAGTGCCGCTTACCTCTGGGGTGGGCTTGAGAAAGCTGATGAGATAAATGAAAACCGCCTTAACTCATGGAATAGCTACTTTGAAAAACTTAGTTTTTTACAAAACGAGGGCTTTGTCGAGTTGCCAACGATTCCTGACGGCTGCATCCAAAATGCACATATGTTTTACCTCAAAGTAAAAGATTTAGAGGAGCGAACAGCTCTTTTGGATGCGTTTAAAAAAGAGGATATCGGGGCAGTTTTCCACTATGTACCCTTACATTCCGCACCAGCAGGAGTGAAGTACGGCAGATTTAACGGAGTTGATGCGTTTACGACAAAAGAGAGCGAGAGACTTGTACGACTTCCAATGTACTTTGGATTAAGCGATGACGAGAGAGACGCCGTATGCAGCGTTATAAAATCTTTTTACGGTAAGTAATCATGGGATATTTCTATATTTTTGGAACAATCTTTTTTACGGTTTACGGACAACTTATCATCAAAATGCGTATCGGCAACTACGGCTCACTGCCTGCCGAGACAATGGAAAAGCTCTTTTTTTTACTCAAGCTCTTTTTAGACCCGTTTATCTTTAGCGGCTTTATCAGCGCATTTTTGGCTTCCATGTGTTGGATGGCGGCTATGACAAAGTTTGAGTTAAGCTATGCCTATCCGTTTATGGGGCTTACTTTTGTTATTGTGTTTCTTTATTCTGTATTTTTCTTGGGAGAGAGTTTTAGTTTTTACAAACTCTTAGGATTATCGCTTATTGTTGCGGGAGTGATTATAACTTCAAGAGCGTCATGAACAAAAACTATTGTAAAAAACTCACAGAGCGTCTCGATAAATCTCGAAAAATTTATTTTTCGTAGCTTTAGGGGGATGCAAGGGACACTTGTGTCCCTGCCACCAAAACGGACGAGTTCGTTTTAGTGTGTAAAATCAATCAAAACGGTTTCATGATAACCATCGCAACGATGATAAGCAGTAAAATCGTCGGAACTTCATTGTAAGCTCTGAAAAACTTGCCGCTTTTTGTACATTTATCTTCTAAAAACTTCATACGGAAGTGACCAAGCGAGAAGAAGTACGCCATCAAAATCGCAACAAACAAAATTTTTGTATGCAACCAGCCGTTACCCTTAAACCCAAGCGCAAATGCGAGATAAAAACCGCTAAGCAAAGTTGCCCACATAGCAGGCATCCCGATGTACTTATAAATCTTCATCTCCATCACTTTTACTACCTTGACAAACCCCTCATTATCGGCATTTTCTGCATGATAGACAAAGAGGCGTGGCATATAAAAAAGTACCGCATACCATGAGATAAACGAGAGTATGTGGAACCATAAAATCCAGTCGTACATACTACTCGCTCACCACTTCTATCTCTTTTATAGAGGTAGCATGATGTGAAATCACTTTGTCATGAAGTCTGCGGAGTGCTTTTGATGCTCTGTCTATCGCCAAATCAATCGCACTGTCCAAATTGTCATCCGCCTGATTGATAACCACTGGTTGTGCATGCGCTATATGGATATCAAACTCCACCAAAATCCCTTTTTTCTCTTTGTTAAGATTGACATTTACCGTCGTTATATCTAGTGAGTATTTTTTAAAAGCCGCAACCGCCGCTTCTATATGCGCCCTTGTGTTGGCTTGAAGTGTAATATCTTTTGCGTGAATTTGTAAATTCATCTTGTATCCTTTGTATCTCTAAGATAGCCTTATGGTAGCGAAATAAAGTTAAAAAAAAGTATAATACCGCCTTAAATATTGAAAATGAACTTCCTACAAAACTAAAAACACGCTCACTAAGGCTTCACTTTGTTGCAGAATCGTTCGCTTAGTTTCTAGTTTTGTAAGAAGTCTTTTATTGGGAGTAATTGTATGAGAGTTTTAACAGGGATTCAGCCATCTGGGGATTTGCATATAGGGAACTATTTTGGGTCTATCAAGCAGATGGTTGAAGCACAGGCACAAAATCAAACATTTGCGTTCATAGCAAACTACCACGCACAAACAAGCGTGAGCGATGGCAAAAGGCTAGCAGAACTTACCATGCAGTGTGCAACCGACTTTTTAGCACTCGGTATCGACCCGCAAAAGTCCGTTTTTTGGGTGCAGTCCGATGTTAAAGAGGTGCTTGAACTATACTGGGTTCTCTCCTCATTTACCCCGATGGGACTTTTAGAGAGAGCGCACAGCTACAAAGACAAAACCGCAAAAGGATTTGCGACAAACCACTCGCTCTTCTCCTACCCTGTTTTGATGGCAGCAGACATCCTCCTCTTTGGCTCAGAGGTCGTTCCAGTCGGAAAAGACCAGATTCAGCATGTCGAGATAGCAAGAGATATCGCCATAAAGTTTAACAACCAATATGGAGATATTTTGACTATCCCGCAGTTTAAAGTCCAAGAAGAGGTTCAAACCGTCCCTGGGATTGATGGACAAAAGATGTCTAAAAGTTATGGAAATATAGTAAATATCTTTGGAGAAGAGAAATCACAACTCAAGACCATCAAAAAAATCGTAACCGAAAATGTAGCGATGGAAGAGCCAAAAGAGTTTGAAACATGCAATGTTTACAACATGGCAAAGCTATTTTTGGAAGGTGAAAACCTCATAGCACTACAAGAACGCTATCGCAGAGGCGGCGAGGGACACGGTCACTTTAAAGTCTATCTCGCTGAAGTTATGTGGGAGTACTTTAGAGATTTTAGACTGCACAGAGAGTATTTTGAAGCACATCAAGACGAGGTAAGAGAGATTTTGCAAACGGGGGCTAAAAAAGCAAGAGAAGCCGCACTTCCAACGATTGAGAAGATTAGAAGCGTTACGGGGATTAGGTATTAGGATACAATTATGCCCACAGTATTTAGAATTGATGGATTGAGATTTTTCTTTTTTAGTGACGAACATCTGCCTCTTCACATACATGTAGAAAAAGCAGATAGCTATATGAGAGTTGAGCTAGAAACGCTAAAAGTTACAGACAACTATAAATTTTCTCCGTCTGAGACAAAAAAAGTTTTGTCGATTATACGAGAAAATATGGACACATTAAGAGGAGCATGGAATGAATACTTTAATAACTAAGCTTGAGTTTAACGATAGGATATATATCTATCTTGACTCAAAAGATGTACTAACCATACCTTATGACTATACCTCCAAAATCAAGACTGCTTCTACTGAAGCTTTAAAAAACTATAGACTTATAGGCAATGGAGTGGGAGTTCATTTTGAAGATATAGATGAAGATATATCATTAAGAGGGATTATCTCTTATAAAATTTTACATGAACTACAAGCTTCTTAAGGGGTTTTAAATGTCCGACATAAAAGAGTTTTTGACAAACGACCACAAAGCATGCGATGAGGCATTTGCAGCGATGGAAGATGCCGTTGCGGCAAAAAGCAGTGATGCAGAGCGGTTGTATGAGAACTTCTCCAACGACCTCATAAATCACTTTAGCATGGAAGAGATAGTTCTTTTTCCTATGCTTGGGCAGGCAAATAGTGCCGCAAGCGGTACAACAAAAGCGATGGAGATGGAGCATGAACAGATGCGCTCACTTCTCTCAAAGATGCGCAAAGCAATAGAGAGCATGGACAAAGAGAGCTTTTTTTCACTCTCCGAAACCCTGATGATACTTATGCAACAGCACAACATGAAAGAGGAGCAACTTCTCTATGCACTAGCACAGCAGCACCTCGGCGAAGATGCAGACCACATCATTAGACAGATGCGGTCAGTTATTTATTAGCCAACCAAACCATCAACCCCTTTTGGGCGTGAAGTCTGTTTTCTGCTTCATCAAAAACGATTTTTGAGTGTTTTTCAAAGACCTCTTCGCTTACTTCATAGCCTCTGTAAGCAGGCAAGCAGTGGAGGAACTTTGCACTCTCTTGCGCCAGAGACATCATCTCATCATCGACCATAAAGCCTTTAAATGCTTGGATGCGCTGCTCTTTTTCGTCCTCTTGTCCCATGGAGACCCATGTATCTGTTGTGACGACTGTAGCACCTTTTATCGCCTCTTTTGGGTCATTCATGGTTTTTATGACCGCACCGCTTGTCTTGGCTATCTCAAGCGCATCTTGAAGTATCTTTGCATCTACCTCGTAGCCCTTTGGCGTGGCGATTCTAAGCTCAAATCCTAGTTTTGCGGCAAGCATCATCCATGAGTGCGTCATGTTATTTCCATCGCCAACATACGCCGCAACGATGTTTTCGTGTGCGCCATGTTCTACCAAAGTCATATAGTCGGCGAGAAGTTGTACGGGATGGTAGGAGTCAGTTAAACCGTTGATAACTGGGACTTTTGAGTAAGCGGCAAACTCTTCTATCATGGAGTGTTCAAATGTTCGTATCATAACCATGTCGCACATGCTAGAAATCACTCTTGCAGTGTCTTTGACAGGTTCGCCTCGTCCCAGATGGATGTCACGGTTGGACAAAAAGAGTGCATGACCGCCGAGCTGAAACATCCCCGTTTCAAAACTCACACGGGTCCTTGTAGAGCTTTTTTCAAAAATCATGGCAAGTGTTTTGTTTTTTAACTCACCTCTGTAGATACCAGATTTGAGATTTTGCTTGATTTGCAGACCCAAATCGATGATCTCTAAAATCTCCTCTTTTGTAAAATCTCTAAGTGTTAAAAAATGTCTCAATGCCATCCCTTTTGAAAAAAATAAGCGTTTAGTTTATAACAATTTTCTTTAATCTTGCTACTAAAGTGGTTACGCTTTTATTACAAAGAGTGCAAAAGATTACTTTTGTAACATCTTCGCGACCTCTTTTGCGTGGTAAGAGATGATGATATCCGCTCCAGCTCTCTTAAAAGCAATCATCGTCTCCATAACCACTCTATCATAATCAATCAAGCCGTTCATCCCTGCAAACTTTATCATCGCATATTCGCCGCTTACATTGTAAACTGCCATAGGACGGGAAGTTGCATCTTTTATCTCACGCACGATATCTAGGTACGCCAAAGCTGGTTTTACCATAAGGATGTCCGCTCCTTGCGCCTCATCGGCGATACTCTCTGCTATCGCCTCTCTTCTGTTTGCAGGGTCCATCTGGTATGACGCTCTATCGCCAAATGACGGAGCGGATTCTGCCACATCACGAAACGGTCCGTAGTATCCTGATGCAAATTTTGTGGAGTAGCTCATGATAGGGAGATTTTCATAACCTGCTTTGTCAAGTGCCTCACGCAAAGTCTGGATAATCCCATCCATCATGCCAGATGGCGCAATCATGTCAGCCCCCGCTTTTGCATGAACGATAGCCTGCTGTGCGGAGATACTCAGCGTTGCATCATTGTTTACAGTCTGATGTTTTTCATCAATGATGCCGCAATGCCCGTGGTCTGTGTATTCGCAAAAACATAAATCAGTCACGACAAACATCTCTGGATGCGCCTCTTTGATGGAGCGGATAGCTTTTGCAATGATGCCATGCTCACATAGAGAGTCTGAACCGATGGAGTCTTTGACATCTGGTATCCCAAAGAGGATGATGGCGTAAAGTCCCAGTTTTTTAAGCTCCTCGCACTCTTTTAAAACTTCATCAATGCTCATCTGAAACACCCCTGGCATAGATGCAACTTCTGTTTTTATTCCCTCGCCGCCTCTTACAAAAAGCGGATAGATAAAATCGTTTACGCCGACGCTTGTTTCACGCACAAGTGAGCGAAGATGTGTATTGAGGCGTGTTCTGCGAAATCTTTGAAACATTATTAAACCTTTTTTTAGCTATAATTTTTGAAAATTTTACCTTTTTAAAATTAATTTTAGGACAACTTATTGGGAATCGAAATCTCCGAAATAGCAAATTTACCATCAAGATTTGGCGACTTTAAAGTCAAAGTCTTTAAACAGGGTTGCAAAGAGCATTTGGTTATCTACAAAGAGCCACTGGGCGAAGTTCCTATCGTGAGAGTTCACTCTGAATGCTTGACAGGCGATGCGATGGGAAGCTTGAAGTGCGACTGCAGAGACCAGCTAGAACATGCACTCAAACTTGCGTCACAAACAAACGGCATGGTCATCTACCTCAGACAAGAGGGGCGAAATATCGGGCTGCTCAACAAGATAAACGCTTACGCACTTCAAGACAAAGGTCTCAACACTATCGAAGCCAACCATCAACTAGGATTTGATGCGGATGAGCGAACTTACGAAATCGTCCCTTTTATCCTTGCGCATTTTGGCATCAAAAAGATTAAACTCCTTACAAACAACCCAAAAAAGATTGATTCGCTCAGCGGTATCGAGATAGTAGAGAGAGTGCCAATCATCATGAAGTCAAACCCGCACAACGAAGCCTATCTTGCCGTAAAAAAAGATAGTATGGGGCATATGCTTTAACATGAAAGAGAACTTTTTAAATTTAAAAACCGCACTTCTTGAACTTGATGCCACACTGCCAGAAAACTTTTTTCACAATATCCAAAAGTACAAAGAGCGTCTTTTTCAGTGGAACAAAATCCACAACCTCACGGGTGCAAAAGATGAAAAAACCATTGATGCGTTCATTTACGACTCCATCTATCCCATCACCTTTTTACCAAAAGTCAAAAACCTCTTAGACATCGGTACGGGTGCGGGTTTTCCAGGGCTTATCCTTGCTATGGGTCTGCCTGACACCAAAGTAACTCTTGTAGAACCTCTGGCAAAGCGTGCGAGTTTTTTGCAGTTTATGAAGGCTGATTTGGGGCTTGACAATGTCACAGTTGTGCAAAAAAGAGTCGAAGAGATGCCGAGTGAAATCTTTGAGCTTGTTACTTCACGTGCCGTCATAGAGACAAAGATGCTACTAGAACTTAGCAAAAACTTCCGTAATGCACACTCAAAACTTCTCTTTTACAAAGGGGAGCGGGTTTATGACGAAGTTACAAACGAACTGGGCTATAAAATCATAAAAACACAGAAGAGACACTATCTGCTAATGGGAGAAGCGCTATGATATGGAAATTTTTACTTATTATTGGTGTGATTGCAATTATCTATTTTATATTTATAAAAAAAAGACCAAAAGTACAGAGCGATACAAAAAAAGATGAGCCAAAAAGCAGCGATATGGTTGAGTGTGCAACATGCGGTATCTACTGCGCACTTGATGACACCATCGTCAGCAACGGCAAATACTACTGCTCAAAAGAGTGTTTAAAGAGGGTAAAATGATATTTTTTGGACATAGATTTCTTGCAAGTAAGAGTTTTTACCATATCCAAAGCATAGAGGCGATACAAAACACTCCGCCATCTTCCACACTTTTTGTCGTCTTTAGCGAAAATAACCTCGATATCATAGAACACATGAAGCGCAATCAACTCCCCTTTGCACTCTCCATCAAAAACATCACAGAGCTTCTTTACGCTTCAGCTCTTGGTACTTCCTACATTATTGTAGAGAAAAACTTGGCGAAAACATCACAAAACATCGCACAGGAGTATCTTATGGATGCGAAAGTTTTAGCTTTTATCTCTGATGAGGAAGATATAGAGGAGCTTGGACTTCTTGGGATTGACGGCGTTATTTTTGCAGATGCGATTGTAAAAATCAACTCTTAAGAGACATTTCATGTACATTTGCAGGATATTTGAGATATAATAGGAAACAAGATTTTTACGAATGGTTTCATAAGATGCGTACTTTAAATAGAAATTTTTTAAAAATTATTCCTTTCCTTTTTTTACTCGTCAGTATGGCGAAGATTTTTTATATATATAGTGAAAAAAAAGAGCATGAGGCAGAATTTGCAAAAAAAGAGGCAGAAGTTTTAAACAGCTATGCAGTTGAAAACCGAAACTATTATCAGAATCTTTTTTTAGATAAAACACTTGATTTAAATGAAAAGACGCTTCCCGCATTGCCTGCTTTTAGCTCTCATCCTATCTCTGAAAAATTTTCTCAAAACAACCCGCTTGGCATCATGCTTGCGACTGTTTCAGACAAGCCAAGAAATCCAAAAAACCTTGCAGATACTCAAGAACAAAAAGCTATAGAATTTTTCAAAAAAAACCCAAATGAAGGTTCCTACTTTGATAGCCAAAACAGCGAATTTTATCAGTACGCAAGCGCACTTAGAGTTGCTCCTGTGTGCCTTAAATGTCATGGCGAAAAAGAAAATGCACCGTTATATATACAAGAAAGATATGAAGCTGCTTATGACTACAAGGTAGGTGAAGTGCGTGGCATCATAAGCATTCAGATTCCTAAAAAAACACTCAGTGACTATTTTTTACGAGAGTTTTTTGAATCTGCTTTTTATGATTTTCTCCTCTTTTTGTTCCTGTTTTTAGGCGTGACATACCTACTGCGTTATTCAAAAAAGATTAATGATGTTCTTGAGAGCAAGATTAAGGCAAAAACAGATGAGCTAAGAGAATCATTTTTTCAAGATAGATTGACGAACCTTCCAAACAGGCTCAAGCTCATAGAAGATGTAGAAAACATCGCCTTAAACGACTCCTCACATTTGGCACTTGTAAATATTGATGCTTTTAAAGACATCAATGACCTTTATGGTTATGAGATAGGCGATGCTATACTTGTACGAGTCTCCAAGCGCATCAGAGAGTTTTGTACCGATAAAAATATGGTTTATAAACTTCCAAACGATGAGTTTGCGGTGTTAACAACTGCAGCGATTTCTGAAGATGCGTTTTTATCAGGCATAAAGAACCTTCTTAACACGATAAGCGAGAAGAAGTTTGAGATTGCTACCCACTCTATCTTTATCTCATTTAGCTGTGGTATCGCTTCAAACAAAGAAGCACTCCTTATCAAAGCAAATACAGCGTTGCAAATCGCAAAAAGAAACACTAAAAATATCGTTATCTATCAAGATTCTCTGGATGCAAAAGAGCAGATTACCAAAAATGCAGATGCGCTTTTAGTTCTTAAAGAGGCGATTGTACATGACCGTATCACCCCTTTCTTTCAACCGATTTACAGTACACGAAACAGACGCATAGAAAAGTACGAATCTCTTGCTCGTATCATAAAAGAGAATGGGGATATTGTTGTTCCATTTGCATTTTTAGATATCGCCATCAAGTCAAAACTCTATCCTGAGATTACCAAAGCGATGATTGTGAAAACTTTTGCATTTTTCAAAGACAAAGAGTATGAGTTTTCCATAAACCTCTCTATCCTAGATATCCAAAACCAAGAGATACTTAAGTTTATCTTGACGCAGGTTCAAGCTTTCGATGCACCACAACATGTAGTTTTTGAGATTCTTGAGAGTCATAAGATAGAGAACTATCAAGAGATGAAAGGCTTTATCAAAGAGGTAAAAAGATACGGATGTAAAATCGCCATTGATGATTTTGGAAGCGGTTATTCAAACTTCTCACACATCTTTGAACTCAATGTTGACTACCTCAAAATCGATGGCTCACTCGTTAAGTTTATCACGACAGATGAGAGTTCAAGAGTTATCGTTAAAACTATCGTCAACTTTGCATCAAATCTTGGGCTTAAAACGATTGCGGAGTTTGTAGAAGATAGAGATTCGCTTGAACTTCTTGAGAAGATGGGTGTTGACTTTATCCAAGGGTACTACATAGGAAAACCAAGCAGTGACCTTTGTGAGGATTTTAGATAACTACTCTTTTGAGATGCGCTTTTAGTGATGTCAAAACCTCATAACTGATAGTTTTTGCATAAGATGCCATAACTCTTGCATCATCAAAAATAAGTAGCTCTTCTTGCGTGCTTATAAACGAACTGTTATCCATGGAGATTCGTCCTACTAATGGCGCATCTTGTGGGGTTTTGTAACCATTTTGTGCGCAAATACGCAAAAAGCCGTCTCCATACCCAAAATCATAGTTGCTCACAACGCTCTCTTGCATAAGCACACCCTCGCCGCCATATCCTACTCTACTACCCTCATGAAGTGTTCTTTGGGAGAGTTTTTTTGCATAAAGTGATAGAATGGGCTTAAACTCTCTTGTGCTAAGTGCATCGGGGAGTTCCAAACAGCCATACGCCGCAATTCCTACCCTTGCCATATCCTCATCGAAGTTGCTCTCTCTTAAAAGTGCGGCGGAGTTTGAAGAGTGAAAGCGAAGTGTTTTAAAACCAAATTCAAGACTTAATTTTTGCGCTTTTTCTTTTATCTTCCCAAAGTTCTTTTTTTGCCAAAACCACTCGCTTGTAAGCTCATCCGCACTTCCGTGGTGCGTAAAAATCCCCTCCAAAACAAGTTCTGCATTTTTTATGCGCAAAAATGCCTCTTCCAGTTCACACTCATAGATACCGTTGCGGTGCATTCCAGTATCCATTTTAAGCTCTACTTTTGTGCCTTTTGGAAACTTCTCAATACTTGTCAAATCATTTATCGTATATCTTATCTTATCGCTTTTTGTAGTAGGTATATCAGCCAAAGCCAAAATATACTCAAAATAGTTCTCTACTCTTTGCGCTTCGTCTGAGGTACGCACAACCGCCTTTTTTATGCCGTACTCGTGTGCCATTGATGCCATCTCCAAAAGCCCATGTCCGTACGCATTGTCTTTGAGAACAAGAGCGATTTTATCTACACTTTTGGTACGATTTGCAATAATGTCGAGGTTATTAAAAAAATTGTTTTTATTTAAAATTATATAAGCCATAAGGGAATTATACCAAATGAAAAGATTTATCGCAGAGTTTGAGGAGCAGAGTTTTACGCAAATTATTTTTCCGCATGCAAAGAGTGATTGGGTTGACTATCTGGAGGAAGCGCAAGAAACATTTGCAAATATCATCAACGCCATCATCCGCTACCAAAAATGCCTTGTCGTGTGTGATGATGTCAAGAGTGTCAAAAGTCGCTTTGCACTGCATGAAAACCTCTTTTTTGTGGAGTATGAGACAAACGACACATGGGCAAGAGACTGTTCTGTTTTATGTGTGGAAGATGGAAGCGACATAAAGTTGCTTGATTTTACATTTACTGGCTGGGGCGGGAAGTTTGAAGCTTCAAAAGACAACGCCATGAGTCAAGCAATCGCACACCGCTACAGCAAAAAACTCACCACTATCGACCTCATTTTAGAGGGCGGCGGCGTGGAGAGTAACGGAGTGGAGACCATCTTGACCACTTCAGAGTGCATGCTCAATAAAAACAGAAATGCGCACCTTGAAAAAGAGGAGATGACAAAGATACTCCAAGAAGAGTTTGGAATGAGCCACATCCTCTACCTAAACCACGGCTATTTGGCGGGAGATGACACCGACTCACACATCGACACGCTTGCCAGATTTGTCGATGAGAAAAGCATCATGTATGTCAAATGCGACGATGAGAATGATGAACATTACAAAGAGTTAAAACTTATGGAGGAGGAGTTGCAGACTTTTGCAAAAGAGTATGATTTTAGGCTTATAGCACTTCCGATGAGTGATGCATGCTACTTTGAAGAGGAGAGACTGCCTGCAACTTATGCAAACTTTTTGTTTGTAAACGGTGCGATTTTAGTTCCGACTTATGGCGTGAAACAAGATGAAGAGGCGTTAGAAATCTTTAGAAAAACTTTCCCAGACAAAGAGATAGTTGGTATCAACTGCTTTGCACTTATCAAACAACACGGCTCACTTCACTGCGTTACTATGAACTTTGCTAGAGGAGTAGAGCTTATTTAGCCTCTACCTCTTTTTTCTCCTCTTGATTTAAAATCTCAAAACCGTTGTACATCAAATAAGCCGAGAGGCTTAAACCTAAAATTATTAAAATGATTCGTTTTATCTTTTCTATTTTGCTCATGGCGGAATTTTAACATGAAATTTACAAAAATTTAACACATTTGTAACACTATATTTATATAATTAACTAATTTTAAAAATTAAGGTTAATTATATGATAAGTAGAAGAATCATTCCTTTATCGCTTGTAACGGTAGCTATTTTAGGAGCAAACGAAGCAACGCTTCCAAACGTCAATGTTGAATCAACTATGATTACAGAGGTAAGCCAAAACGCACAGTTATCGGCAGATTTGGCACAGGCACTCAGCTCTAGCGTGCCAAGTATAGACATGAACCGCCGCAGCGGTATCGCAAACGACATCTATATCCGTGGACAAAAAAGAGACAATATCTCTGTCAATGTTGACGGTACAAAAGTTTGCGGTGCATGTGTAAACAGAATGGACCCACCTACATCACATATCGTCACAAACCAAATTGACACTGTTGAAGTTATTGAAGGACCTTATGATGTTGAAAACTTTGGAACACTAAGCGGGGGACTTAAAATTACCACAAAAAAACCATCGCTAAAACCTCAGGGAGAGGTAAATTTTGGAGTTGGAAGCTGGGGATATAAAAAGATAGGAGCAAGTGCTAGTGGCGGTACAGAGCGTATTCGTGCGCTTATCAGTGCATCTTATGAGACTAGTGATCAGTATGAAGATGGGGATGACAACACCTTGGCGCAACAGGTTGACAAAGCCATAGCAAACGGTAGCGCTCCTGCAACAGCGGCGTATCAAGCAAAGTATCACGATGTTGAAGCCTACTCCAAAAAAAGCGTTATGACAAAACTTTTTGTTAAAACTCTTGAAAATCAAGAGATACGTTTGAGCTACACAGGCAACAGAAGCGATGATGTTCTCTATGCAAACTCAAAGATGGATGCGGCGTATGATGACTCAAATATCTATAGCATTGAATACAACATCGACGATGTGACAAAAGAGTACAAAAATATCAACATTCAGTACTACTACTCCGACGTTGACCATCCGATGGATACAAGATACAGAATGTCTGGTGCCGCAAGCTACAGTACAAACCATCTCAAAACTTCTATGCAGGGTATAAAACTCAAAAACAATTTTGAACTTGAGAGCTACAAATTTTTACTCGGACTTGACGGAAGCAGAAGAACGTGGGAGGGCGAAAAATACGCAATAAATGCAACAACTGGAGTATTGACTCCGATGGGTGTCAGCCTAACGCACACTCAAACAGACAACGAGGCAGTTTTTGCAAAAGCGGAGAAGAGTTTTGGCAATTTGAAAATCGAAACAGGTGCTAGATTTGACGCAACAGAGATAGCACCAGACGATGCAACAAAAATCGAAAATGAATATACTGCATTAAGCGCAAATATCTTAGCAACTTACTCTTTAGATGCTAAAAACAGCCTATTTTTAGGCTTTGGCTCATCTGCACGTGTTCCAGATGCAAGAGAACTCTATCCGATTGTTGACAACATTACAGGAAACCAAAACCTAAAACAGACAAAAAACAGAGAGTTTGACCTTGGCTATGAAACAAAACAGAACAGCTTTACTTTCAAAGCAAAAACTTTCTACTCAATGCTTGAAGATTATATCTATCTCAAAAAAACATCTGTTGCGCCTGCACCAGCGGCATATACTTTTGAAAACATTGACGCAACAGTTTATGGTGTAGAGCTAAGCGGTTCTTACTTTGTAACTGATGCTATGACGGTTGACGCAAGTGCTTCTTACAAAAAAGGCGAAAAAGCATCTACTTCTACACAAAGTGACAGAGATTTGGCGGATATGGCTCCACTAAGAGGAAAAGTTGCTCTTAACTATGAGTATATGAACGACTCTACAGCAACTTTTGAGATGCAAGCATCCGATAGATGGGATGATATAGACAGCAACAGTGGTGAACAAGAGTTGAGTGGATGGAGTGTTTTTAACACAAAAGTAAAACATGCGCTTAGCAAAAGCACAGACTTGACAGTCGGTATCAACAATCTTTTCGATACCACTTACATACAAAGCAACTCTTATGTTGACTTGATTTTACTAAACTCAAGCGGCAACACAATGCTTCTTAATGAACCAGGAAGATACTTCTACACAAACCTAAATATCAGGTTCTAAGCACGCCACAGCCTGACTTTTGTCAGGTTGACTTTTTAATCTAAAAAGATTATAATTTTTCTTGCAATCAAGGTTTTTTATTAAGACGATGGAGCGGTAAAAATAGGGTTAGAGGAAGTCATGAGCCTCTGACCTTTTTTTTTGCCCTCCAAAGTCTTAATAAGGGGGTTCTTTATGGATAAGCTCTTGATTGCAATCTTGCTTATGTGCATCTTTGCACCGTTACTTAGGTAACGCCAAGGGGTCTTTACCCCTTGCCCCCATAAAAGCATTTTTTTATACCAAAAAAGATAGAATCTCTCTATGATAAAAAGATACCCAACCAAAAAAATATTTGTCGGCAGTGTTGCAGTTGGCGGTGATGCGCCTATCAGTGTGCAGTCTATGACATTTTCAAAAACTGCTGATGTGGCAAGTACAGTTGAGCAGATAAAACGCCTCCATTTTGCAGGGTGTGACATCGTGCGTGTTGCGGTTCCTGAGATGGAAGATGCGCTTGCACTAAAATCCATCAAAGAGCAGATTTCACTCCCTCTTGTAGCAGATATCCACTTTAACCACCGTTTGGCACTTGTAGCAGCGGAAGTAGTTGACTGCATACGCATAAATCCTGGCAATATCGGTTCAAAAGAGCGTGTCAAAGAGGTAGTCAAAGCGTGTCAAGCACGCAACATCCCCATCCGCATTGGGATTAATGCTGGAAGTTTGGAAAAAGAGTTTTTAAACAAATATGGACAGACTTCAGAGGGGATGGTAGCTTCTGCCGAGTACAACATCAAGTTTTTGGAGGATTTAGGGTTTGATGACATCAAAATCTCCCTCAAAGCAAGTGATGTTCAAAGAACGGTTGATGCCTACCGTATGTTGCGTCCAAAAAACAACTATCCTTTTCATCTGGGCGTTACAGAAGCAGGAACACGCTTTCATGCAACTGTTAAAAGTGCTATCGGTCTTGGCGCACTCCTGCTTGATGGTATCGGCGACACCATGCGCGTAAGCATCACTGGAGAGCTTGAAGAGGAGATAAAAGTTGCCCGTGCCATCCTCAAAGACAGCGGTGCGGCAAAAGATGGGCTTAACATCATCTCCTGCCCTACTTGCGGACGCATTGAGGCAGATTTGGTCACTGCCGTAGGCGAGATAGAGGAGAGAACAGCACACATCAAAGCGCCGCTCAATGTCTCGGTAATGGGGTGTGTCGTAAACGCCATCGGTGAAGCGGCACATGCGGACGTGGCTATTGCCTATGGCAAAGGAAAAGGGCTTGTAATGGTCAAAGGCGAAGTAGTCGCAAATCTTGATGAGGACAAACTTGTTGACAGATTTGTAGAAGAAGTCGAAAAAATGGCAAGAGAGCTGAACTAATGCAAGAAAATCTTTATAACCTCGCCTTTGAGCGAAGCATATTAAGCTCTATCATCTTTGAGCCAAGCCAGTTTGACGAGCTAGGTTCACAACTCAAAAAAGATGATTTTTACCTCCCAGCACACCAAGATATCTTTCATGCCATGACGCTTCTTTTGCAAAAAGACCAGCCAATTGATGAGGAGTTTATCAAAAAAGAGCTTATCCGCTTGAAGAAGTTTGATGAGAGCGTGATGCTAGAAATCCTCTCTGCAAACCCCATCTCCAACACAAAAGCCTATGTCGATGAGATAAAAGACAAATCCCTCAAACGCCACCTCCTAACCCTTACAACAGAGATAAAAAGAGTGACAGTTGAGGAAGAACTCTCAAGTGCCGAGGTCATAGATATCGTTGAGAGAAAACTCTATGAGATAACTCAAAACAGCCAAACAAGCGACTTTAAAGACTCTCCAAAGATGACGTTTGACACCATGGAGTACATTAAAGAGATGAAGGCACGTGGCAACAGCGTCTTAGTCGGCGTGGACACAGGTTTTCATGAACTCAACAAGATGACAACGGGATTTGGAAAAGGGGATTTGGTTATCGTGGCGGCTCGTCCTGCTATGGGTAAAACCTCTTTTATCCTCAACACCGTAAACAACCTCATCGTTCAGGGCAAAGGAGTGGCATTTTTCTCACTTGAGATGCCAGCAGAGCAGTTGATGCTCAGACTTTTGTCTATACAAACTTCCATACCGTTACAGAAGTTGCGTGTAGGAGATATGAATGATGAGCAGTGGAGTTCTCTCAATGGGGCGATTGACAGGATGAATAGCGCAAAACTCTATGTCGATGACCATGGAAGCCTTAACATCAACCAGCTCCGTTCCAAACTGCGCAAACTCAAAAACCAACATCCAGAAATTGAGATAGCCGTTATCGACTACCTACAGATTATGCAAGGTATCGGCACCCAAGACAGACACCTGCAAGTTTCAGATATCTCTCGTGGACTTAAGATGCTTGCCCGTGAGCTAAGTATGCCCATCGTCGCCCTCTCACAGCTCAACCGTGGGCTTGAGAGCCGAAATGACAAACGCCCGATGCTTAGTGACATCCGTGAATCAGGCTCTATCGAGCAGGATGCGGACATTATCCTTTTTGTTTACCGTGACGATGTTTACCTCTACAAAGAGGAAAAAGAGCGTGAAAAAGCGGCAAAATCAGAGGGCAAAGAGTTTACTCCTACCTATATTGAGCGTGATGAAGAGGATGCGGAGATTATTATCGGCAAGCAGAGAAACGGTCCTACTGGGCATGTGAAGCTTATTTTTCACAAAAAACTTACCCGTTTTGTCGATGCAACGCCACACTTCCGCTCTGTTGAAACCGTCTTTGAAAATGTGGACACTCGCTCCGCCAACATCGGCTTTGGCAACGACACTATCTCGATGCCGCCTCTGTAGATGATAGAGAGGGTTTCGCTTTTCACATCGTGGCGGGACATCTCTCTTTTTCTTTTTACTTCCCTTTTTATCCTTTTTCTCTCGCTTCTTTTTGAGTACCAAAACTACAAAGAGTTTACCCGTTTTGACTCAGCACTTGTGGAAGCCACCGTGCTAAAACAGTATGAGAAGCAAAATGGCAAGAGAACATACCAAGTGCTTAAACTCAAAGACAGTGACGGTATCACATTTTACACAACCGCCAAAAAATCGCTTCAAGATATGAAAAACAGTCGCCTTAAAATGGAGATTTGGGCAAAAGAGCTTACCTTTCTTACCTACCTTACATCGTTTTACGCCACAAGCAAAATCCTTGAGATACAAGAGAATAACACCACAAAAGAGATGGTAAACACCTCTATCGCATCTGCGCATGAAGACAAAAAAATGGGCAATATCTATCAAGCACTCTACACTGCAGAGGAGGTTGATCAAAAGACGCAAAATGCTTTTTCAAACCTCGGTGTATCGCATATCGTCGCTATTAGCGGGTTTCATCTTAGCATCTTAAGTGCATTGCTCTACTTTTTGATTAAGCCTCTTTATGGTTTTGCGCAAGGGCGGTTTTTTCCATACAGAAACTCAAAATTGGACATATTTATAGTTGTTGCGATTGTTCTTTTTGCCTATACACTCTTTTTGGATGCACCACCATCGCTTGTACGCTCTTTTGGTATGTTTATCGTGGGATTTTTTCTTTACGACAGAGGCATCAAGATAGTTTCCATGCAGACGCTTTTTGTTACCATCATACTTCTGCTTGCATTTTTCCCACGCCTTGCATTTTCTCTTGGTTTTTGGCTCTCCGCTGGCGGGGTTTTTTATATATTTTTATTTTTGATTCATTTCAAAAATCTCAATATTTTTTGGCAGATGGTGGGCATCTCTGTACTTGTTTATCTCTACATGCTCCCCGTAGCACTCTACATTTTTCAAAACTTTAGCATCTATCACCCATTTTCCATCATTCTCTCTATGCTCTTTACACCATTTTACCCACTTAGCATATTGTCGCATCTGGTAGGATTTGGCGATTTTTGCGACCCATTTTTACTTTGGCTGATGACATTAGGGGAAGATGGCGCAAAAGTAGAGTTACATTTGGGACTCTTTTTACTTCACGCCGCCCTCTCTTTTGCCGCCATCTACAGCAAAAAGGCGATGTGGGGATTAACCCTCTTTAGCACTCTTATTTTCATATACGCTATGCAACAGGTAGCAGAGTTTTAACCCATAGATAAAGATAATCCACGACGCATAAATCCACAAAAAGAGAAACATAAGTATGGAAAAAGAGCCGTACATCGTCTCGTATGCCTTGTTGTAAAAAACATAGTAGATAAAGAGATTTTTGGCGATACTAAAGACGACAGAAGCGGCAAATGAGCTTATAAATGAAGCTTTTACGTTGACTTTAACATTTGGTGCTATCTGAAATACAAGAAAAAATAACGCCCAAAGAATGAGATAGGGAACATATGGGAGGATGTTTATATCAGCCACGTACTCACTATGTGCCATCAGATTTGCGACATACCCAGTTATATAAAAAGAGACTCCAAGCCCGATGGGTGTAAGAGTAAGAAGCGTCCAAAAAGTGGTCACACTCTCCCAAATCCCTCGCACCTTTGCATGAAAAATCTTGTTTGCAATGTACTCAAAGTTTTGAAAAAAGAGAAGCGAGGAGACGATAACCGCTGCAAAACTTACCGTACTCATCTCAATGGAGTTTTGTAAAAAATTATTCACATGCTCCATTACCGCTCCAGAGTTAACAGGCATAATATTTGAGAAGATAAACTCTTGAAGCTTCTCATACTGCTGCGAAAAATTTGGCATAGAAGTAAAAAGAGTAAGTGTAATCAAAAGAAGCGGTACAAGCGTAAAAATAGTATAAAAACTAAGGCTAGCCGCATAAAAAGCAAGGTCTTGGTCTAAAAACATAGATAGCAAAAACTTTATATGTCCATAAAGTTTAAGCATCTTACTTTTTAGCTCTTGCATCGGCTTTAGTTAAGCCCCATCTTATAAGGATTCAAGATATTATTAGGGTCAAACGCCATTTTGATGGATTTGAAAAGTGCCATCTCTTCAGGGGTAAATGCCATTTTCATGTAAGGTGCTTTTGCAAGTCCTATACCGTGTTCTCCACTCAGCGTTCCGCCTAAGTCAATCGTTGCTTGAAACACCTCTTCTATGGCTTGATATGCGATTTTTACCTGCTCTGGGTCTTTGCCGTCAACCATGACATTTGTATGCACATTGCCATCGCCCGTATGTCCAAAACATGGGATTTTGACATTGTATTTCTGGGCTATGGCATAAAACTTCTCTAAAAGCTCAGGGAGTGCGGAGCGTGGAACTGTTACATCTTCATTGAGTTTCTTGCTTCCATAAACACTTAGTGATGGAGAAGCGTTGCGTCTTGCAAACCAGAGGTCAGACGCTTCTTGCTTATCTTTTGCGATTTTAAACTCACTGCATCCATTCTCTTTAAATACCTTCTCAATTTGCGCAAGTTGAAAGTCCAAATCCTCTTCTAAGTTTCCATCTACATCTGTTACCAAAAGTGCACCCGCTTCTACAGGCAGCCCTTTTTTGTAAGTCTGTTCCACCGCTCGTATGGTAAGGTTGTCCAAAAACTCCATCGCAACAGGCGTGATACCGCTTGCCATCGTTTTATAGACCGCATTCATCGCCTCACCGACACTTGAAAAGATTCCCATCGCTGTTTTTGTCATCTTAGGTTTTGGGATAAGCTTCAAAGTTATCTCGGTCAAAACCGCCAAAGTCCCCTCAGAAGCTATCAAAATCCCGCTGATGTTATACCCCGCCACATCTTTGATGGTACGCTTACCCGCTTTGATGATATCGCCGTTTGGAAGTACTGCACGTGTTGCCATGACATAATCTTTTGTGATACCGTACTTTGCCGCACGCATACCGCCCGCATTTTCGCTTACATTGCCGCCGATGCTAGAGTACTCTTGGCTAGCAGGGTCTGGCGGATAGAAGAGTCCCACCTCTTCTACTGCTTTTTGCAACTCCATGTTGATAACCCCTGGTTGTACGACTGCAACCATGTTTTTCATGTCAATCTCTAGGATTTTGTTCATGTGTTTTTCCATAGCAAGGACGATACCACCGCTGCTAGGCAATGCTCCGCCCGTAAAACCGCTTCCTGCACCACGAGGGACTATAACGATACGGTGTTCGTTACAGTGCTTTAAAATCTTGCTGATATCCTCTTCATTTCTAGGAAAGATTACCGCATCAGGCTCAAAATGCTCTCGTGTTGCATCATAAGAGTAAGCTATAAGATGCGCTTTATCGCTATAGATATTTTCGCTTCCTACTACTTGACTAAAATAGTCCAAATGTTTTTTTTCTATCATCTTTTTTCCCTTCAAAATCAAACTCTTCTAGCAAATCTTCAAATCTCTCGCCACCGCTCTTTACTATCTCATAAAGCCCTTTATGGTCACGGTTTGCCTCTACCATCAACTCATAGTAGTACGGTTCGTACTCCTCAAGCTCATCACTTCCAGCTCCAAACCAGTTAGCGTCAATCTCTTCAACTCTGCTATAAAACGGCAGTTTTACCTCTTTTTGCTCTACTTTTGCATCTGTAATTGCCAAAATCTTGAAGCTCTTTGCATCAAGCGTAAAAACTTTGTTTTGTAAAAAGAGAAAAACAAGTCCCACTGAACTATCAGTACTCATCTGCGAAAAGTCACCTCTTAGCGGTGTCGGGTGTCCGTTGAAAGAGAGTAGCGTTGCAAAAAGGTCTGGATGTACCCACTGTAGGGCAGAACTCTTTGTGATTTTGTAGTAAATCTCCTCACTTGGAGCTATCAAAAGCCCTCGTGTGTATCCAAATGCCAAAACGACCTCATCTCCGACTTTGACGCTCCACTTCCCTTTTGGCAATGCACCACTGCTAAGTGCGTCATACTCATTTATGGAGAGTTTTGCTTTTTTTGTAGTTGCGTCAAAACTCTCTACCACCGCATTTGCAACAATACTTCTTTTGTTATCGGCTATCTTATGCACCACAAAACCACTTACGCCAACATCAATCTTCTCAACCTCAATGGTTACCTCAGTTGCATCTTCATTTATGCTCATGATGGGAGATTGTACAACAGCTCCAAATAGCTGCAGCACCGCAAGAACTGATAAAAATATGTACTTCATTTTTTCCACTTTGCAAATAATATAGTGCGATTATATCAAACAAACCTCACACTAAGGCAAATTTCGTTAAAGTTTTAAAAAATTCACAGTTACGGTTTTACGGTATGGCACGATTATTCCTCTTTTTACTTTTAGCGATTTCTCTCTATGGCGCACGTGTTGAGACATTTCGCTGGAGCAATGGCGAAACATACCTCTCCTTTTTAGAAAGAAACAAACTCCCCACAAAACCTCTATTTTACAAACTAGATGAGGATGAAAAACAGCTTACAGAAGAGATTATCTCAGGTGTTCATTGCAAAGAGACACGAGAAAAAGATGGTTCGATTTTACAAGTTTTTATCCCGCTAAATGAAGAGTTGCAAATCCATATCTACAAAAACAAAAATGAGTACTTTTTTGAGACTATTCCCATTATAAGCGAAACAAAAACAGAGGCATTTATCCTTAAAATCGAAAAATCTCCCTATTTGGACATCCTCAGAGAGACAGGTTCAAAAAAACTCGCTACTATTTTTGTAGAGGGCTTTCAAGATTCACTAAATTTTAAAAGAGACCTCAAAAAAGGGGACACTCTTGCCATGGTTTATGAGCAGAAGTACCGCTTGGGACAACCTTTCTCCATGCCAACGCTTAAAGTCTCTATGATAGAAGTAAATGGCAAAAAACATTATGTTTATCTAGGCGAAGACGACAGATATTACAATCAAGACGGAAGCTCCCTTCAGGGCTATTTTCTAGGAACTCCTGTAAAAAACGCAAGAATATCTTCTGAATTTACAAAAAAAAGATTCCACCCGATTTTAAAAAAGTACCGTGCGCATCTCGGTGTTGACTATGCCGCAGGACGTGGCACACCTATCTTCTCGGCAGGGGATGGCAGGATAGTTTTTATAGGGGAATCAGCAGGTTATGGAAATGTCACCAAGATTCAACACAGTGACGGATACTTAACCCTTTACGCACACCAAAACTCTTTCAAAAAAGGGCTAAGAAATGGCTCAAACGTCAAAAAAGAGGAGATTATCGGTTATGTCGGAAGTACTGGACTCTCCACAGGAGCGCATCTGCATTTTGGTCTCTACAAAGATGGCGAGGCTATCGACCCATTGCGTGTTGTGCAAGTCGCTACCAAAAAGATTTCGGGAAAAGAGCGTGATATGTTTTTGAAGCTTAAAGCCAACTATGACAAAGATATAGACCTCCATGTCACCAACGAGACCAAATTTGTAAGAGCCTCAATGCCAGAAAATGTCTGCTACTTTTTTGATACGCAAGAGAGCAAACATGAACAATCCGCTCCAACGAGTTAAACTTTCAAGACGTACGCTCTCCATCGGAAGTGGGGCTTTAGCCCCGCAAAAAGTTTCATTCACATAAGCGAGGCTGAAGCCTCACTTCCCAAAATAGGATATTATCAGTTACCTAACCAAACTCCACAGGATCCATATCTATCTCGGCAAGAGCATTTTTACACGTACTAACCGCTTTGATGATATCCGTACTCTTCTCTGAACGCAAAAGTATCTCAAAGCGGTACTTATCCGCCACCCTCTCGATGCCACACTTCCCAAAACCGACCATTTCTACACTTGCAAACGTACGTAAACGCTCCACCATCTCTAACATCGCATCTTGCGCCCTCACTCCGTTTTTGTGTGAAAATAGAACTCTGCAAAGTTTTTTATAAGGCGGATAAAGCTCTTTGCGGTACTCTTTTTCATCCTCTAAAAATGCCTCATAATTCTCTACAAAAACTTTAAAAAACTCCTCATTAAAGCTCTGAACAAGCACTTTGGCACTCTCTTTGCGCCCGCTTCGCCCCGCTACTTGTATAAGTGTGGAAAGTGCTTTTTCTCTCGCTCTGTAGTCGCTCATGCCCAGCATGTTGTCCATCCCCAAAACCACTGCCAACGCCACACCATGGTAGTCATGTCCCTTACTAAGCATCTGCGTTCCGATAAGTATGTCTATCTCTTTGGCATTAAACCGCTCCAACATCTGCTCAAGCTTTTTTGCCGTCGTGATGGTATCTCTGTCAAACTGTTCTACTCTGGCTTCACTTATCTGCTCTCGCACCTCTTTAAGTGCCTCCGCTGTTCCAAGCCTTGAACTTACCAAATGCCCACTCCCGCACTCTGAACACTTTTGCGGTATAGCTTGTGCAAAGTTGCAGTAGTGGCACTTGAGGGAGCGGGTTTTTTGATGCACGCTCATCCCAACACTGCAAAAAACACACTTGTATGTATAGCCACAATCCCCACAAATAAGATACTTAAAGTTCGCACGAGTAGGAAGAAAAAGGATAGACTGCTCCCTTTGCTCTACACTTTTTTGCAGATAATGCACTACAAGCGGCGAGAGCCTCTCCACACTTTGCTCATAGATAAACTCTTTTTGAGCGTTGAAGTAACCACCTTTAAGTCTAAAATATGGAAACTTAACATAGCTAGTCAAACTCGGCGTCGCACTCCCAAGTACAACAGGCACATTATGTACCTTTCCCATATAGATGGCGATGTCTCTGGCATTGTAGCGGGGACGTGAGGAGGATTTGTAGCTATCGTCATGCTCCTCATCCACCACCACAAGTCCCAAATCCGCAATCGGCAAAAAGAGGGCTGAGCGTGGACCTGCTACTATCATCGCACTTCCATCATGGATAGACGCAAGTGCTTTTTTCTTTTGAGCAGGTGTGAGTTTAGAGTGCCAAAAAACAACACTCTCGCCGAAATGAAGCTTCAGCCGCTTACTCATCTGAGGTGTCAGCGAGATTTCAGGCATAAGAAAGATAGAACGCTTTTTTTGCAAAAGCATCTCTTCAAAGTAACGCATATAAATCTCTGTTTTACCGCTTCCTGTGTCGCCAAAAAGCAGAGAGACGGAGTGCTTTTTTAGAAATTCTAGTGCTTCATTTTGTTTTTCAGAGAGAGTGATACTAGCAAAAGAGGGCGAGGCTGAAGCCTCACTTCCAAAGTCTGCCGCATTAACAAGGAAGTGGGACTTTAGTCCCGCATCAAAAGAGGGTGAGGCTGAAGCTTCACTTCCAAAAGGGGTCATAACCCCAAGTGATTCGCCAAGTGAGCAAAAGTAGTAAGAAGCCATAAAAGTTGCGATTTCTAGTTGCTTTGGCGAATAGCAAAAAGTGCTTGTCTCTAAAATCTCCAAACACTCAAAAGACGGCTCATCACACCCCCCAACAACCACACCCTCAACCTCTTTACCCCGCACAAGAACGGTTACTTTTGCGCCAAGAGAGATGGTATGCTGACTTTTATAGGTTAATGGTTCTAGCGGGGAGTTAAGAAGTGCGATGTTATAGTAGTTCACTAGCTATCAATCAAAATTTACCAAGTTTTTTCATATTTGATGCAACTCCACAGTTTTGACAACTTGAGCATTGAGAAGTTGTTTATCTGATGTCACTAAGATGGCATCATTATCCAATGCACTTGCAACAATAATGCTATCTGGAAGTTTAAGTTTTGACTCTTTTCTGATTTGTATGGTTTTTTCTTTGACGCTTTTTGTAAGTTCTATAGACTCAAATTGACTTAGCAATCTTTTCAAAATCTCTTCATCACTCTTTGTGAGTTTGGCATAAGAGAGTAGCTCAATCTCTGTGATGATAGAGACCAAATACTTACCATCTCTTAGTTTTAAACCCTGATTTAAGGCATAGATGATGGTGTTTGTGTCAAGCAGATATTTACCCATACCTAGTTCCACTCAGCTCTTATCTCTTGTTGCCACCCAAGAGGGTCTTGCATGGTTTTAAATGCTTCTATTTTATAAGCAGACATATCTATAAAAGAGCCATCTCTATCCCGTACCGTGTCTTCTACAACCTGAATTTCACTTGTGTTGAGATTTTTTAACAAAAACATTAAATGCGCATAAGCATTGTTGCCTACATTGAGTTTGATTGTATGCATCTTTACTATCTCCTTTTCTTTCTCGCTCCCATGCTCTTGCGTGGGAACGAGAAAATCTATCTTAATTCTTAAGTTGGTCGCAGTAAATCTCTCTTTTAGTTGGTAAGCTGAGAACACTCGGTTCCGCTAGTGCATAAAAACTGTCCTCTTTTGGATGCGTTTGTTTCGGTGTTATCGTAGTATGTGAAATTATTTTCACTTGAGCCGACGTAGTAGCGGTAGGTGCCGTTATCAACTCCGTCTCCCCCATCATCCCATTTGCCTGAAGCACTGCTACTTGTGAAACCTTGTGTAAGTACCCCGCCAAACAGCCCATTTGCATTGTCAAGGTTTGCACGTGTTATCCACTTTGCATCCCCTTTGATAAGCCTTGTTTGACGCTCATTGACTATGCCGGCTCTTATGGTTGCTACATCGCCTTTGCCTTTGGCTATCTCTGCATCTTCTCTTAAAGGGGCGATTCTTGGGTATGCCACCGCCGCCAATATACCCAATACGACTATGATAAAAACAAGTTCTATAAGAGTAAATGCGGGAGAGGACTTCATGAGGAACCTTGGGTAATGATTTTGAAACTATCCTAAGATAACTTGAAAATAACTACTTTAGTCTGCATTCCACCTCGGGAGAGGTGGAACGAGAAAAACGAGAAAAGAAAAAATTAGAAAGACGCCTTTGATACGTTAAAGTCACTAGCAACTGTCGCAGTAGTTTTTGTACTATACCAAAATCTCGGCAAGTCAGTATCATTTCCATCACGGCAATAAACATAAACATTATTCGTACTATCAGCTAAAATAGGATTAGCAGTAGTAGCAGATGCAGCAGTACAATTTGCCTCATCTGCAGATCCAAACTGAGTAGGAATCTCCATGTAGTAAGACAAATCATTCTTAGGGCTGCTTTGTGCAGCAATAAAGCCCTTAATGCTACCATTATATGAAGACACCGCTTTCGAATACAAGCTTGGTCCAACAACACTATTCAAGTTAGCAACAAACTCACCAGCCTTTGCAACTCTCGCACTTTCTTGAACTCCAACCAATTTCGGAAGCGCAACCGCCGCCAAAATACCTATGATGACGATGACGAAAATCAACTCTATCATTGTAAAACCAGCTCTTTTCATAAGAACTCCTTTTGTAGAAAAATTCGGCTATGCTCATAACCTTGACTATTATTATGAGGTATAGAAGATTAATTGTCGCTTAATAGATTTAGAGTAACCAAAGGAAATACCCCTTGTGGTACTTGTGGTACTTGTGGTACAAGTTTGGAATGACGAAGTTTGTGAACTTCCGTTTATCTTCCTTAGGGTTTAGTAAACTTCATCATGTGTCCCGATGTTGAACAAGATAATCTCGTTATCTACAATTTTCAAAATAAGAATGATTCGATATTCATATGTCAAACTAACCGCATGATACTTTGAAGCGTATCGCTCAGTTTTACGCAATCTCACGTTTTAGCTCCGCAATATAACTCTTCACCCTCTTTGTTCGCATCCCTACTTTTTCAAATAGTCAGAAATCTTCTCTGCAACGCCGTATTTTGTAGATTCTGAGAGGATTGTCTGTGCAGCTTTTTTGGTGTCTGTGTTGAAAACCATCGGTCCTATGAAGTTTACAAGAGACTCTTCAACAGGGTTTTGGATAAGCAGGATGTTTAAAATCAGGATATTTGATTTTTCATCTATACCAAGAAGCTCTTGCAGTGCATCTGCAATCTCAAAATCATACTCTCTAAGGGCAAAAGGGTTTATGAGAGTAAAAGAGATGTTTGCATCCTCAACAGACTGCATTTTCATAAAGTTATCATCAATCTTTTCCAGCGTTACTTGTTTTAGATTTTCAAAGCCTAAGATGGGTGCGCAAACGTCAAATTTCATGGAGAGTCCTTTTGTTTATTTCGTCTATTGTAACACTTAAACCATAAAAATATACACAGTTTAATGTGCGTTATATAACTTTTGGATAGAATAACAACTTATCTACAATTAGGATTAAATATAATGGTATTGAAAAATTACGTATTTCTGGTGTTTGCGGCGGTTATGCTCTTTAGCGGCTGTTCTAAAGATGCTATCGAAGAGTATAACAAACCAGCAAATTACTGGTACTCAAAGATAGTGGAAAAAGTCTCTGACGGTGATTTGGAAAAAGCGGATGCTTACTACAGTTCACTTCAGGGAGAACACGTTGGTTCGCCTCTGCTTCCTGAAGCGACGATGATACTCGCACTTGCGCATATGCAGCATGAAGAGTACCTTTTGAGTGAACACTTTTTGGATGAGTATATCAAGCGTTATGCAACACCAAACGAGAAAGAGGATGCGGAGTTTTTAAAAATAAAGGCAAAATATAAAGCACTTCCGCACCCAAGACGTGATCAGGTTCTTATAGACGAAGCCTTAACGCAAGGCGAAGCGTTTAAAGAAAACTATCCAAACTCTATGTACTATGAAGTTGTCAACACGATGCTAGTGCGTCTATATCTTGCACGCTATGTCTTAAATGAGGAGATATCAGACCTATATGATAGACTTGACAAGCCAAAAAGCGCACGCTACTACAGAGAAGTCAGCCCTCAATCTTGGATTGTGGAAGATGAGCTAGACAGAGCAAAAGCACCTTGGTATAGAGCATGGTTTGAGGGAGACGGGAGAGAGAGTTGGTATGGTTTCATGATACCAGATACACAAAGTGTTGTTTCACGAAATTCTATCAAAGAAGAAGATGCTAATGAGACAAAGGGAGATAAGTAGTTATGAAGCTAAGCGATTATAGTAATTTTCCTGCCGACATACCCGTTATCGCAGAGGATGAAATTTTCTTATACCCTTTTATGATAGCACCGCTTTTTTTAAGCGATGAGAGCAACATAAAAGCGGCTACAAAAGCCATAGAAGAGGGTTCTTTAGTTATCGTATGCCCTACAAAACCCTCATTTGAGGGCGAAAGAAACTTTGAGGCACTCTATGATGCGGGCGTTGTTGGCTCTATCATGCGTAAAGTCGCTCTTCCTGATGGAAGAGTAAAAGTTCTTTTTCAAGGTCTCTCACGTGCAAAAACTTCTGCAAAAGTGAGCGAAAATCCGCTTGTTGCAACTGTAAATATCATCGAAGCAACAAGTGTCAACTCTCTCAAAATTGATGCGATTTTAGAGATATTGCGTGAAAAAGTGAGAAAACTCTCATCTGTAAGCAACTATTTTCCCCCAGATTTGCTCCGCACCATCGAAGAAAATCATGATTACAACCGTATTATCGACCTAATTTGTTCTACCGTCAAACTAAAAAAAGAGCAGGCTTATGCACTTTTTGTCGAGTCAAATACTGAAAAAAGATTTTTAGAGCTTATAGAGCATATCATAGATGAGATAGAGGCAAACAAACTCCAAAAAGAGATTCGCTCCAAGGTACACACGCACATAGAAAAAGTCAACAAAGAGTACTTTTTAAAAGAGCAGCTCAAGCAGATACAAAAAGAGCTTGGAAGTGATACCTCAAGAGATGAAGAGCTTGAAGAGTATAGAAAAAAACTTCAGGCAAAAAAAGAGAAGATGAGTGCAGAGGCGTACAAAGAAGTAGGAAAGCAGATAGAGCGATACTCACGCATGCATCCTGACTCTTCGGATGCTTCCATGACGCAGACATATCTCGACTGGGCTTTGGAGATTCCTTTTGGAGATGAGAGTAAAAAAGAGCTAAAAATAAGTGAAGTAGAGGCGCAACTCAACAAAGACCACTTCTCGCTTGAGAAACCAAAAGAGAGAATCGCAGAGTTTTTTGCAGTCAAAGAGCTTATGGAGCTAAGAGGCATAAAAAGTACATCGGGAGCTATTTTGTGTTTTTGGGGACCTCCAGGAGTTGGAAAAACATCGCTTGCAAACTCAATCGCTGTAGCGTTAAAACGCCCGCTTGTGCGTATAGCACTTGGTGGGCTAGAAGATGTCAATGAGCTAAGAGGGCATAGAAGAACTTATGTTGGCGCAATGCCAGGACGCATCGTTCAAGGGCTTATCGACGCTAAAAAGATGAATCCTGTAGTTGTTTTAGATGAGATAGACAAAGTAGCGAGAAATGGGAGAGGCGACCCAACGGCGGCACTTTTAGAAGTGCTTGACCCCGAGCAAAATAGTGCGTTTAGAGACTATTATCTCAACTTCAACATTGACCTCTCAAAAGTTATATTTATAGCAACGGCAAATGACGTGGGCAATATCCCTGCACCATTGCGTGACAGGATGGAGTTTATAGGCATCAGCTCCTACACACCGCAAGAGAAGTATGAGATAGCTTCACGATATCTTCTGCCGCAAGAGCTTAAAAAACATGGACTCAAAAAATCAGAAGTTACTATCTCAAAAGTGGCACTCAAGGAGCTTATCCATAGCTATACACGTGAGGCAGGTGTGCGTAATCTTCGCCGCCGCATCGCAAATATGGCAAGAAAAGTTGCACGGGAGATTTTGGAGCATCCTGAGGTTTCCAAAGTCTCATTGAGTGTTAAAAATCTCAAAGATTACTTTGATAAAACAGTTTTTGAGATAGAAAAAACAGACAAGATTCCAGTAGTTGGAGTTGTAAACGGTCTGGCGTGGACGGCAGTTGGGGGCGATGTACTCAAAATAGAGAGTATTCGCATAAAAGGCAAAGGAAGTATGCAACTTACGGGAAGTTTGGGTGATGTGATGAAAGAGTCCGCTCATATCGCATATAGTGTTGTTAAAACGCTCATCGACACCAAAAAGCTCAAGATTGATGCCAAAAATATCCCGCTCTCTCCAAAAGAGGCAGAAGAGAATGCAAAAGTTGATGCAAGTGAAGTATATAAGCGTTACGACCTGCATATCCATGTTCCAGACGGAGCGACACCAAAAGACGGACCAAGTGCAGGGATTGCTATTGTGAGTGTTATCGCATCTATTCTTAGTGGCAGAAAGGTACGTTCAGAGATTGCTATGACGGGAGAAGTATCTCTAAGTGGAGATGTACTTCCTATCGGTGGGCTTAGAGAAAAGCTAATCGCAGCACATAAAGCTGAGATGAGTAAAGTGCTTATCCCGATAAAAAATTATGAGAGAGATTTGGAAGATATTCCAGATGAGGTAAAAACGTCACTAGAAATAATCCCAGTGAGTAAAATAGAAGAGGTGCTTAGTCACATTCTTGTTTGATGAGTACGCACAAAAAAAGTGCGTAACATCACTTATACAATAAGTGAATCTATCTTTTCCATAAGCTCAACGCTTCTTATAGGCTTCATCAAGAAGCTGTTTGCTCCAAGCTCTAAAGCCTCGGTCTTTTTTGTCTCATCAGTTGTTAAAACGATGATAGGGGTTTGTTTGATGTTGTCATCCAAGCGCACAACACGCAATACTTCCAGTCCATTCATAATAGGCATGATGATATCCAAAAGAACAAGATCAATATCATGTCTTGATTTGATTTGAGCGATAGCATCAGCCCCGTTTTTAGCTTCAATGACCTCTTTTACGTTTGGATTTTTTGAGAGCATTGATTTTAAAAGTTTGAGGTTTATCAAATCATCATCAACTGCAAGTATAGTTAGCTCTTTTGACATCTAGTTTCCTTCTTTGGTGTGTTTTTCAAAAAGAGATTTTAACACATCTCTAGTAACAACATTGCTGATTATCTCATCTACAACCTGTGCAAATTGACCGCTATTTTTTTGCATAGAGTCATCTACTAAAACAACATAAGAGTTGAGCTTGTTGGTATCGCTCAATTTTCTGATATCTCCAACAATTGCAGTGACATCAAGGTCGTTGTACTCTTTGTCTAAAAGGACGACTTTATAAGAGTAGTTGTTGATAAGTTCTTGAAAATCAACAGCAGAAGAGGCAACTTCATATGTTAAACCACCCATTGACTCAATCACTTTCGCATAAAGTTTTGTCTCAAAAACACTCTTTTTTGCCAGAAGGATATCTGCTCTATACTCTGAAGCAATAGTATGATGTTGCGCTGCTGCATCAATCTTCTCTATCAGTATCTCTTGTACGCTCTCAGTATGTGGTATAGCTGGGTGGCTGACATGCTCTTGATCTGCCTCTACGATAAAGTCAAAGAGGAACATGTTGAGTACAGAAATAATCTCTGTTCTTACAAGTGGTTTTGTTGTATATTCATCCAGACCCGCCGCCAAAAATCGCTCTCTATCACCCTTAAGTGCATTTGCTGTAAGCGCAACTATAGGAATATGTGGTCGTTTGTAGTCCTGTTCCCACTCTAAAATCTCGGCTGTTGCTTCAACGCCATCTATAAATGGCATCTGAATATCCATGAAAATAAGGTCAAATTTGCCATCTTTTCTTTTTTGAAACGCATCAAGTCCATTATTGGCGATAGTAACACTTAGCCCTAAATCTTCCAAAGTTCGTTTGATAAGTTTTTGGTTGATTACATTATCTTCAGCAACTAAAACATGTGCAACAAACTTAGATTTTTCAAGATCAAATTTCTTGCGTGGACCTTTTTTGACAACATGCTGTGTTGCATGCAACGTGATGTAGTTTTCCAAAGTCTGCTTGATTTTGGAAGTGTGAATAGGCTCATAAAGTATCTTGTAGATATCCAGACCAAGTGAGTCTATGCGCTTCATGAGATTTGATTTTGTTAAAACAATTAGATGCTGTGGAAGTTCTGAGAACTCACGCAACGTCTCTTCATTTGTATAGTCATAATCAACAAAAAGAAGGTTATAGTTTGTATCTTGTGAGAGCAATCCTATCTTAGAGATGTCATTGAAAGTTGCATAAGTAACTCCATAGTAATCAAGATACTCTCTTAAGTTTTTATCCTGTTTTTTAGTTTTATGCGCATCACTTAGTATAAGTGCTTTGAGTGAACTATAGTTGCCATGTGAGCTTTCATTTAGCGTCTCTACTTCTTCAAAATCAATAGTAAAGAAGAAAGTTGTGCCTTCGCCTATCTTGCTTTCAAGGTCAAGTTTTCCGCCCATAAGCTGAACGAAATTGCTAGAGATGGTTAGCCCAAGACCAGTTCCGCCATATTTACGTGTAATAGAAGTGTCGGCCTGACTAAATGCTTCAAATATTCTTGATTTTTGCTCACTGGTTACACCAATACCGCTATCTTGAACCTCAAATTTAACTCTTGTTTTGCCAGTTTCATCAGATGCGATACGTCTAATGTTGACATTGATAGAACCACCATTGTTTGTAAACTTGACCGCATTAGAGAGAAGGTTGATGATGACTTCTTTGAGTTTGGTCGGGTCGCCTTTGAGAGGAAACTCAAGGCTAGGATCAACAAAACATCCAAGGTTGATATGTTTTTCACTTGCACGAACCGCATAAACTTCAACTGCACTCTCAAACTCAATAATAGGGTTGAATGCAATATTTTCAATCTCAAGTTTATTGCTCTCAATTTTAGAAAGGTCAAGGATGTTGTTGATAATCTCAAGGAGGTTTTCAGAACTCTTTTCGATAATATCTACAAACTCACTTTGCTCCTCTTTTAATCCTGAATCTTTTAGAAGTTCGGTAAAACCAACGATTCCGTTGAGTGGTGTACGAATCTCATGTGACATATTTGCCAAGAACATAGATTTTGCTTCACTTGCTTCTTGTGCAGAAACTTTGTCTTTTTTCGTCTGTTCAATAATCTGTTCGAGAAGCTCGTATGCTAGGTCAGTACCTTTGGATGTTTGTAAGTCGATTTTTTCACCCTGAGAGTCATAGTCCCTTGCAACTTTTTTTAGGACGTTTTCAAGGTGTTTGATGTTGGTAGCAGTTTCAGTAGATAGCACATACTTAAAAACGCAAGAATAATAGAAATAAGCCATACTGCGAACGTTATGATAAGTACTCGAAGAGAATCTTTTTGTACACCCTGCGCTTTGTCGTTCATAGTTTTTAAAAGTAGATTCTCTGCTTCTGAGATAACGTTAATCTTTTCAGAAATCATAGTAAACCATACACCAGAGAGTGTTTCGTATTCACCACTTGATGATGTAGCAAGGATGCCAGTTCTTTCGCCATTGATATCTTGTAAGAGGCTTAAATACTCTTCTGTTTTAAAGATAGCATCTAATTTTTTTAGAAGCTCTTTATTTTGAATATTATCATAACTAAGCGCATCTGCTTTACCAATCATGGTAATCCATTTGCTTAAATCCTCTTCCGTTAACTTAGTTGAGTGAGAGATGTTATAAGACATAAACGCTCTCTCAATACCTGAAGCCTCTTTAGCGTTAACTATCGTGATATATAAAGAGTATAACTCACTAATCTCTTTGTCAACTTGATTTTCCGTAACTTGCGTAAGCTGCTTGATAAACTTTGCTTGTGTCGGGTTATATACGGTTGAAAATATCTCATCAAATGTAATCTTTTTTTCATCAATAAGAGGTCTTACTGATTTGATTTTTGCCATAGCTGCAGTAACATCGTTTACATTTGCTTGAACTGCACTTCTATTTTCAGGGTTAATATCTAAAGTTTTTTCTTTTTGAGCCTGCTCAACATATTTTAAAACTTTATCATCAACAATTTTTCTTTGCTCATGCAGTGATTTGAGAGTGTTGGCAGCCGCCTCACTACCGATATACATCGCACTCATACCACGCTCTCTAGCGATGTTTGTAACTATTTCATTTAAGTGTGTGTTCAGTTCTAGCTTGTCTTGCAGACCTTGCGCCACCTTATATGCCATAAACGAACTGTAAACATAATAACTCGTCATCGAAAAGAGTATTACAATCGGTAAAAGACCAATCAGTCTTAATCTGTTTTTTAAACTAAGTCGCATTATTTATCCTCTTTTTTTGATATAAGTGTCAAGATTGCAATAGACTGCTCTATATAATCTCTGATTTGTACAGTATCTACTGCACTAAGAATGCCCTCTAGGGATGTGTCAAATTCGTGTATTCGCATATTTTCATTCATTCCTTTAAATTTTAGTGCGGCATTTTTGTAAGCGGATAAGTCACCATTTTGTACTGCACTCTCTAAGCTTAGTATTATCTCTTTTACCTCAATGAGGTAATCATCAAAAAGCTCATTGAAGCTCTCTATATCTAAGCCCATCTCATATGCAATTTTTGCTTTGTCATAATGAAGAACAACATCTGCTTCATCGTCGATGATTTCCAGTGGCTCTTCGTATGGTGTTAAATAGTTATCTTCAATGGGTTTTTCAATCTCCACAACTTCAGGAATCTCTACATAGCTCGGCTCACTCTGTTTTAAAATCAGAGGTTCATCTTTAAAAGACAAAATCAAATCTTCATCATCTTCTTTGTCTGCCACAGAGGTTTGTGAAGGTGCAACCTCCGCATTTTCATTTTTTGCTAATTTGTTGATGATTTTATAAAATCTATCAAGGTTTGTATTTATCTCATGCTCATCATAGGATGTGTTGACGATTTTAAGTGCATCAAGTGCATCCTCAATCCTTAAGTTTGCAGCAACGCCTTTGAGTTTATGGGATTGGATTTTAAGATTATCCATATTCTCATGTTTAAGAGAGTTATAGAGATCCTTTTTAAAGCTATTTGCTTGCGCTATAAAGTCTTGAATAAACTCTTCTACGAGGTCAATCGGCAATCCTAAATCGTGTGACGCTACTTGCGGGTCATAGACATAACTTTCAAAAGGAGATACTTCTTCTATCTCTGGCAGTTTTACCTCTGGCAGTGGCTCTTTTATGATTGCTTGAACAACAGGTTCTGCCTTTTGCACAACAGGCTCTTCGGCAAGCAAATCATGCATGTCTATTGTAATTTCACGTGGTTTGCTTGGAGCTGCATAAACTGGCTCGTTGGACTCTTCTTCATAAGGGTCTTTAATGATACGAGGGCTTTGACTCTCATAACTAGGCTCTTTTTTAGGAGGAGTTAAGTCACGCATGATTGTTTTTTGCTCAGCTCTTTGCGTTGATGCTGTAGTGATGATTTGCGCTTCTTGTGTTTGTGAGAGCGACTTAAGATTTAAAAGCTCTATGATAAAAGCTTTTTGTGAAGGATTGTCTATAAGATAAATCGTTTTTACGGCGACATTGGTTGTGAATTTTCTATCTTTTGCACTGATAATGGCTTTTGCATCTGCTCCACTCTCATTGCAAGCGATATAATCAATCCAATGCACATGGTTAAAGTTGTGAATAAGACCAGGTGCTTTGATGAAAAGGTCCGCAAAATCTGCAGTAGCCGTTAGCAATTCTGCTACACTTGAGAATCCCAGAGCTTTGAGGTCAGACTCATCTATCCCCAAGAACTCTTTTTTGTAGTTATAAATTAACATAGATTCCCTTCGTCATTAGATATTGCTATTTTGTTGCAATTTTTCATTTTCTTGAATATTTTTTCTTGGAGATGGTTTGCTAACAGAGATATAACCTGTCATTTGATCTTGCGCATTAAAAATGGGAGCAATTTCAATATCAATCCAATAGTACAGTCCGTCTTTACGGAGATTTTTAAGCATACCATTATAAACTTGTCCACTTTTTAAGGTGTTCCACATCTTCTCAAAAATCGATTCATGAGTGTCAGGATGTTTTGTTATACTGATGTTATTGCCTAGAAGCTCATCAAGCATATAGCCAGACAGCTCACAAAACTTTCTGTTTGCAAATGTTACATTGCCATGCAAATCAGTTTGAACGATAGCCACTTTACCTTCGAAAAAATACTCTTCATTTTTTGGTATAACTTTATTCATAAAAAAACCTAGTGTTAAAAATCACAGAATCCGCTAAATATAGCATTAATAGTTTAAAAAAAAACTTATATGTAACTATTTTTTATTATATTTGCATCTTTTACATTTAAAACTGCACTTATC
>JAOTSA010000007.1 GCA_030247515.1 Sulfurimonas sp.
AAGCATAAAATTAATAGCATATATTATCGTTTATGATTTATATAACATACGAAAAATCGTATATTATATAGAAAGAAAAATCTTAAAGAGGAAGAAAAAATAAAAAAATAAAAATTTAAGATGAAAACTCAAATACAAAGAGATTTTAAGGTGCATGACTTTCAAAGCAGAGCTGTAAAATAGCTTTGCTGGGAGGGTTTAATTGAGAATAAAAAGTTTCAAAAATTGTCTATTTTTCTTGAGGATTAGAAGTTTTAAATCTTTTCATAATGCCAACAAATCACTATAGTCATATTTTGAAAGATCAAGATATAGTTTTCCATCTTTGTGGATAACTCTTACGTCGTTGTCATAAGCATCAAGAAAACGTTTTTTGATTATTTTTCTTTGAAAGGATTTGATGTTTAGGGATCTGAGATACTCTTTTAGTTCAACAAAAGTTGCAGTATGAACTACTTCCGCTTCTCCAAAGTGTTCAAGATTTTCTATGTTTTGTGTTTCATGTAAAATATTTTTTTCTCTATCAAAGTGCATTTTTTTGTTTACAAGAGTAAGGATATTTTTGAGTTGTTCATCTTTTGAGCTGTAAATCTGCTCTATTTTGTCTCTCTCATCTCGTAGCATCTGCTCTTTGTCATCAATAAGCTTGTCGATTTTGCTCTCAAGTTGAGCAATTCTGCTCTTAAGGTAGTTGTTCTCTTTTTGAAAAAGTGCCAAAACAGTTGCAACAGTTGTTTTTGGTCTTATCAATGGGGCATTTTGCAATTGAGTATTCTCATTTTTATCTTCTTTTATGTTTGTAACAATGATAAAAGTTTGTGAATCTTCAATAATATAGTCTAATTTTTTTGCTTTTATCTTAGCATAAACCATCTCTTTGGATATCTTAAAACGTTTGCAATACTCATCCACCGTAAGTCTCATAAAAAGCCCCAAATTTTTTGTGTTATTCTATCACAAAATTTTTTTTAAAAGTTATTTTAAAAGAACCCTGTACTATAATTTGAGGTAAAATTATAGAAAAGAGTTTAAAAGATGGGCATTTTAGATATTGTAAAAGCAGGCGTTTTATTTGGTGATGATGTACAAAAAGTTTATAAATATGCAAAAGAGAGCGGTTTTGCTCTTCCTGCCATAAATGTTGTCGGGACAGACTCTGTAAACGGTGTTTTAGAAGCTGCTGCAAAAGTAAAATCTCCCGTGATTATCCAGTTTAGCAACGGTGGAGCGGCGTACTATGCAGGGAAAGGACTTAGCAACGAGGGCGAGAGAGCCGCTGTTGCAGGTGCTATCTCTGGTGCTATTCATGTTCATATGATGGCAGAAGCTTATGGTATCCCTGTTATTTTACATACAGACCATGCCGCTAAAAAGCTTCTTCCATGGATAGATGCGTTGCTTGACGCAGGTGAAGCTCACTACAAAACGCATGGCAAACCTCTTTTTTCTTCTCACATGCTAGATTTGTCTGAAGAGTCACTAGAAGAGAATGTAGCTATTTGTAAAAAATATTTACAGAGAATGAGCAAAATCGGCATGAGCATAGAGATAGAGCTTGGTGTAACAGGCGGAGAAGAGGACGGTGTGGACAACTCAAGCGTGGATAACTCTCTTCTTTACACGCAGCCAGAGGATGTTGCATACGCTTACAAAGAGTTAAGCGAAGTTTCTCCAAACTTTACGATTGCCGCATCTTTTGGAAATGTTCATGGTGTCTATAAACCAGGCAATGTCGTGCTTACTCCAAAGATACTTGATAATTCTCAAAAATATATTCAAGAAAAATTCTCTACCGCAGACAAACCAGTAAATTTTGTTTTCCATGGCGGTTCAGGTTCATCACATGAAGAGATTCGTGAAGCAATCGGCTATGGCGTAATCAAGATGAATATCGACACAGACACGCAGTGGGCGACTTGGGTCGGCGTTAAAGATTATTATGAGAAAAACAGAGCTTATCTTCAAGGGCAAATCGGAAATCCAGAGGGCGAAGATAAACCAAATAAAAACTATTACGACCCTAGAAAATGGCTTAGAGAAGGTCAAAAAACACTTGTGAAGAGAGTAGAAGAGGCGTTTAGCGATTTGAATGCAATCGGTAAAAACTAATCTTCTATGAATGATAAGGTCTTTGCAAAACCTATAAAAAAACAGTTTGAATTTGATGCAGAGGTTGCAGCTGTTTTTGATGACATGCTGCAACGAAGCGTACCGTTTTACAAAGAGTCACAGAAGATTACGCAGTTTTTTGCTCTCAAAGCACTTCAAAACGGCGGCATTGCCTATGATTTGGGTTGTTCCACCGCCACAATGCTTATAAGCATAAGTAAAAAACTAGACTCCAAAGCTAAACTTATAGGGCTTGATAACTCCGAAGCGATGCTAGAACAAGCCAGAAAAAAGTGTGAAGCCTTTAATGCCGACATTGAGTTGGTAAATGCCGATATTTTAGAGTATGAGTATAAAGAGGCGGAACTTTTCATAAGCAACTATACTTTGCAGTTTGTCCGTCCTCTTATTCGTGAAGAGCTTGTCAAAAAGATAGCAAATTCTTTGAAAAAAGAGGGAGTTTTTATCTTTAGCGAAAAGGTTATAAGCCACCACTCCAAACTTAACAAAGATTTGATTGAGTGTTACTATGATTTTAAAAAAGAGCAGGGTTACTCAGAGTATGAGATAGTACAAAAAAGAGAAGCTCTGGAGAATGTTTTAGTACCTTACAGTGAGGATGAAAACATTAAAATGGTAAAAAATTGCGGGTTTTCACACTGTGAAGTACTCTTCCGCTGGGCAAATTTCGCTACATTTATAGCTATAAAATAAAATTACTTCATATTTCGTCGTTAATTTATCTCAATGTACTAGAGTACATTTTCGATAAATTGCCTAGAACTATTTTGTAATTTCAATTTATAGTGTTTTCTTGATAGAATTACTTTCTATTTTTTTACCAAACATTCCCTTTTGGTTTCTCTTCCTCTTTTCCCACGACAGTGTCAACAAGTTCTCCTGTTTTTGTGCGTATCTCTTTGTAGGTGATGATATCGTCTTTGCCGCACTCTTTATGGTAGTAGCCTTGAATGTCGTAGTACTCTTTGCAATCGCTGTAGTACTGGAGTGAAATGCCATGCTTGTTGAAGCATCCTGAGAGGAGAAAAAGTGCTGATGAGAGGAGTATATATTTTGTCATAAACTGCTTCAAGCAAATACCAATCCAGTTTTATCAAACTTTAAAACTCTCTTTTGTTTTGCAGTAGGGAGTTAAAAAGCACTCATCACATTTTGGATTTTTTGCTTTGCAGATGTAGCGTCCAAAGAGTACCATTCCTTGATGGAGTGTTCTAAGGTTGTTTTTAAACTTCTTTACAAGTGTTGCTTCTGTGGCAATCGCTGTTTTGTCGTCACTTAGTCCAAGTCTGTGTGAGACACGAAAAACATGCGTGTCAACTGCCATTAGATTTGCCCCTGTATATTCTATCATCACTACATTTGCCGTTTTTTGTCCAACGCCTGCAAGGGTGATAAGCTCTTTTTCATCCATGGGTATCTCACCGCCGTATGTTTCAACAACTCTTTTTGCCATTTCAATGATATTTTTTGCTTTGTTGTTAAAAAATGAGCAACTGTTTATAAGAGATTTTACATCTTCGATATCTGCAATGGATAGTGCTTTTGGATTGGGGTATTTTTCAAAAAGAGCAGGAGTTATAAGGTTGACCCTTTTATCGGTGCATTGCGCAGATAGTGTAACAGCGATAACTAATTCATAACTGTTTTTATAAGTCAATTCAGTTACTGCATCACTATAGTTTTGGATAAAAAGTTGGTGAATTTGTTTTATTTCTTCTCTGTTTGCTTTTTTCATAGGGCAAATTATACAAAGAAAACTGTTTTGTTTAATAATCATTAGTGTTAACAAACTACAATTTTTTAATTTTAAGAGTATCAATGGGGAAGTTTAATGAAATCAGCAACAAAAATAGTATTGTCTTTAGCTCTTTTGACGTCAATGTCAATGGCGCAAACACTAGTAACAGTCAATGGAACAGCTATCACACAACAAGATGTAGATAAAGAGCTTATGGCAGCAACACAGGGAAGATTTAACCAAGTTCCAGCTGAAAAGCAGGCAGAATTTAGAAAACAGGTGCTTGAGCAGTTGGTAGCTAAAGAGTTGGTTTATGAAGATGCAAAAAAAAGTGGGATATTGAACTCTGCTGAATATAAAGATAAATACAAAGAAGTAACACAAAGAATAGAAAAAGAGATAGCGATTCAGGTGTGGCAGAAAAAAGAGATAGACAAGATTGCTATTTCAAATGAAGATTTAAAAAAATATTATGATACAAACAAAGAAGAGTTTGTTGAAAATGAGAGCGTAAATGCACGTCATATTCTTGTAGAAAAAGAGGTAGATGCGAAAAATATCATTGCAGAGCTTAAGCCACTCAAAGGTGATGCTCTTAAAAACAAGTTTATGGAGATAGCAAAAGCAAAGTCAACTTGTGCAAGTGCAGCAGAGGGCGGAAGCTTAGGTTATTTTGCAGCTGGTCAAATGGTGCCAGAGTTTAATGATAAAGCATTCTCTATGAAGCCAAAAGAGATGACTATGGAACCTGTAAAAACACAGTTTGGATACCATGTTATCTATATAGAAGATAAAAAGGCAAAAACTACAAAAACTTTTGCTGAAGTGAAGCCTTTTATCGAGCAGAGACTTAAGATGGAAAAAGCAAAAACTGTAATGCTTGCAAAAATGAAAGAACTAGAGCAAAAAGCACAAATCAAGTAAGCTTTTATGTACAACACTCCCACCACTCAAATCTCTTTGGATGGGAGAGCTTTTTATGTCAAAAGGGATGATTTAGCAGACCCCTTTTTGGCAGGAAATAAGTTCCGCAAACTACATGCACTTTTAGAAACCCCACCACAAAAACTAGACAAAATCATCTCTTACGGCGGTACACAGTCAAATGCAATGCTTGCAATCGCTGCGATGTGCAAGAAGAAAAATTGGTACTTTACCTATTACACAAAACCCCTCAGTGATACACAAAAAAATGAAAAAAATGGCAATTTTTTCCATGCAAAAAATCTTGGGATGGAGCATGTGGAGATAGAAGAGCCTTACTATAAAGATTTTGTTGCTTCTGTACGTTTGAGTATGGATGAGAGAATGTTTGTCATAGATCAGGGTGGAGCAGTAGAAGAGGCAAAGTTAGGGCTTGAAGTCTTGGCGGATGAGATAAAAAAGAGCGGTTTAGGTGTTACATCGCTAGCAACGCCATCAGGAACAGGAACTACAGCACTCTTTTTGGCTCTTAGCTTGCCAGAATACAAAGTATATACCACGCCATGTGTCGGAGATAGCGATTATCTCAAAAAACAGATGGAGGCTTTGCATCCGCTTCCTCAAAATCTCATCATATTAGAGCCAAAAAAGAAGTACCACTTTGCAAAGCCCTACAGAGAGTTTTTGGAGATACAACAGAGACTTTTATCTGCTGGGGTGGAGTTTGACTTGATTTACGCACCATCAATATGGATGGCACTGCTAGAACAGACGCAAGAAGAGATTTTGTATATACATAGCGGAGGCGTGAGCGGAAATGAGAGTATGCTTGCACGCTATAGGCAAAAAGGTTTTCTTTAAAGAAAGACTACACTCTCACTCAGCGGAACTCTCTGTGGTCTGTATGTGTTGATTTTGGCATCTTTATCTTCATATCCGAGGACAACGCTATAAAGCAGGGCTAAGTTTTCTGGTACATCCAATACCTCTGCTATAACCTTTCCAAACTCCGTTGTTGAGCCTTGCGGACAGCTCTCTATGCCAAAGGCTCTTGCTGCGAGCATGATGCTTTGCATATATGCACCGCAATCGATTAACGCTCCTTGCGCTCCCTCTATCATCGCTTTGTCTGTAAAAATAAAAAAAACACTCTGCGCTCCGAACCATCGAAAGTTGTCATGCCACATTTGTGTTCTTTTTTCTACATCTTTTCTCTCTACGCCCATAAGTTCATAAAGACCCACACCAGTCTCTAATCTCCTTTTTTTATAGATAGGTTTCCAGTTAAGCGGATAGTATTGGATAAACTGCTCATGCGCTACACCGCTTTGCATCTTTGCAATTATGGCATCACCGATATTTTTTAAAATCTCTTGATTATTAACCGCATAGGTTATCCAAGGCTGCATATTTGCACCGCTTGGTGTCATGGCGGCGGCTTCTAGGATTTTTTCTTGAATCTCTCGTGATACTGGTTTTGGTAGAAAAGCTCTTTTTGATGAGCGGTTTATGATGGCATCAAGGATGTTTGACATAGAGATATCTCCTTGTTAAATTTTTTTGGAATTATAGTACAAATCAAATTAAAAGTAAGTTTAACACATAAAGACTAAAAAGACTTGACAAGAAGTCACTCAACTTGCTATAATTTTTTTATAAATTAGCGAAAAAGGTAGAGAAAATGAATGGAATTTTTGAAAAATTAACAAACAATATGAGTGAATCTATAGAATCGGCGGTATCGCTTGCACTTCATAACAAAAATCAAGAGGTTGAGCCGATACACTTTTTGTGGGCGCAGCTTACAAATAGCAACTCTGTACTCAACCAGATATTTAACAAGATGAATATCAACAAAGTTGCGATTGAACTTGATGTGAAAAGTTTGAGCGAGAAACTTCCAAAGGCATCTTCTCTCTCAAAAGAGAACATTAGAATATCGAGAAATTTTGTCCAGACACTTGAAAATGGCATAGGTTTGATGACTAAAAACGGAGACTCTTTTTTAGCGGTAGATACCTATATGCTTGCAAATATCAAAAATGAGCCGTTTGCGAGCCTCTTTAAAAAGTATCTTGATGTTTCAGAGTTTTCTAAAAATATAGAAGCGGTACGTGGTGGAGCAAAAATAGAGTCACAAAGCTCTGATGAGACGTTAGAATCTTTGAAAAAATATGGAATTGACTTAACGCTAGAGGCAAGAGAGGGGAAACTCTCTCCCGTTATCGGGCGTGATGAAGAGATTACACGTATGATGCAGATTTTGATTCGTAAAACTAAAAATAACCCGATGTTGCTCGGTGAACCAGGGGTTGGAAAAACTGCTCTTGTTGAGGGGCTTGCACAAAGAATCAGTGATGGCAAAGTGCCAACGTCGCTTCAAAACAAAAAAGTTATTGCACTTGACATGAGTGCGCTAATAGCGGGGGCAAAATATAGAGGCGAGTTTGAAGATAGACTAAAATCTGTTATTGACGAGGTTAAAAAAAGCGGAAATATTATACTTTTTATAGATGAGATTCATACTATAGTCGGGGCAGGGGCGAGTGAGGGGAGCATGGATGCGGCAAATATCCTAAAACCTGCACTTGCTCGTGGAGAGCTTCATACCATTGGGGCAACAACACTCAAAGAGTATAGAAAGTATTTTGAAAAAGATATGGCATTGCAGAGACGCTTTTTGCCGATTAATCTTAATGAGCCGACAGTAAACCAGTCGCTTCAGATTTTGCGTGGGATAAAAGAGAGACTTGAGATACACCATAACGTTACCATTACGGACAGTGCGCTTGTTGCGGCGGCAAAACTCTCTGATAGATATATAGCGGATAGATTTTTGCCAGATAAAGCAATCGACCTTATTGATGAGGCGGCGGCAGAGCTTAAGATGCAGATTGAGTCTGAACCCAACGCTCTAAGTGGTGCAAAGATTAAGCGTTCAGAGCTTCGTGTGGAACAAGAGGCACTAAAGATGGAAGAGTCTGCTGCTAACACAAAACGTCTCACAGAGATAGTAAAAGAGCTTGCCGATGTTGAGGAGAAAGTTAGAAGCCTAGAGATGCAGTTTGCTCATGAAAAAGAGGTATTTGAGCGAATATCTAACATCAAAAATGAGATTGAAGCAAAAAAAAGAGAGGCAAATATTGCAAAAAATGCTTCTGAATTTAACAAAGCCGCAGAGATAGAGTATGGGCAGATTCCACAGCTTCAAGCTGAAGAGAAGAGGGTAAGTGAAGATTGGACAAGAATGCAAAAAGAGGGAACACTGCTTAAAAACAGTGTGGATGAAGAGTCTATCGCTTCCATCATCTCAAGATGGACGGGAATTCCTGTCAAAAAAATGCTTCAAGCAGATAAAGATAAGATTTTAAATGTTGAAGAGGAGCTTAACAAAGAGGTTGTGGGGCAGAGCAAGGCGACACATGCGGTTGCTCGTGCCATAAAGAGAAACAAAGCAGGTCTCTCAAGCGGCAACTCTCCGATAGGAAGTTTTCTCTTTTTAGGACCAACGGGTGTGGGAAAAACACAGACAGCAAAAACTTTGGCGAAATTTTTGTTTGACAGCCCAGATGCGATGGTGCGAATAGACATGAGTGAATATATGGAGAAGCACTCCGTTTCACGCCTTGTCGGAGCAGCTCCAGGGTATGTGGGGTATGAAGAGGGCGGACAGCTCACAGAGGCAGTAAGAAGAAAGCCTTACAGTGTCATTTTGTTTGATGAGGTAGAAAAAGCACATCCAGATGTTTTCAATATCCTCTTGCAGGTGCTTGATGATGGAAGATTGACAGACAACAAAGGGGTGACGGTTGATTTTACAAATACCATCATCATTTTAACGTCAAACATCGCAAGTCAAAAGATTATAGAAAATCAAAATTCAGACGCACTTCAAGAGATGGTTTTGGGTGAGCTTAAAAAATCATTTAAGCCAGAATTTTTAAATCGTTTGGATGATATTGTTATCTTTAATGCACTGGGTCGTGAGCAGATAGTCGGAATCGTCGATATTTTCTTTGGTGAAATCGCTAAAAAAGTTGCGGGAAGAGATA
This sequence comes from Sulfurimonas sp., assembly GCA_030247515.1. Classification (GTDB taxonomy): domain Bacteria; phylum Campylobacterota; class Campylobacteria; order Campylobacterales; family Sulfurimonadaceae; genus Sulfurimonas. The sequence continues at coordinate 8,845 of JAOTSA010000007.1, forward strand.
TCCATATTGCGTTAACACCAAATGCAAAATCTTATATAGCAGAGGCGGGATTTGACCCTATATATGGAGCAAGACCTCTTAAACGTGCTCTTTATGAGATTGTCGAGGACAGACTTGCCGAGCTGATTTTAGAGGGCAGAGTTGTTGAGGGTTCTCATGTAGAGTTTGATTTTAAAGATGGTGAAATTGAAGTAAAAATCTCTTAAAGTATGTGAATCTCGAAAAACAAGTTTTTCGTAGCTTTAGGTGGTTGTAGCTGCTTTAGTCCATGACACTAAAACGGACGAGTTCGTTTTAGTGTGTAATATCAGATGCTTGGTTAAGTAAAAAAAGCAATCTTAACCACGCTTTAAGTAACTTTCCTATATAGTTTCGGACTTAATTTTAAAGAAGGATATGTCATGAAAAGAACATACCAGCCTCATGGTAAACCTAGAAAAACAACTCATGGTTTCAGAGCAAGAATGGCAACGAAAAACGGTCGTAATGTAATTAACCGTCGTCGTGCAAAAGGTCGTAAAAAATTGTCAGTTTAGGAAATTTCTATACGCTGAAACAACATCGTGAGTTTCAGTATATCTATAGAAAAGGGAAGGATGCACATACAAGTAGTGTAGTGCTATTTTTTCTTCCTGCCGCCAACACTAAAAAAGTTGGATTTACAGCTACCAAAAAGATTGGTAATGCTGTACAAAGAAATAGAGCAAAAAGAAGACTTCGGACTCTGTTTATCACTTACTCTTCATTGCTTGAAGAAGGCACTTATATCTTTGTAGCCAAGCAAGCCATCAACGAAACAACTCATGAAAAACTAAAATCGGATTTTGAAAAAGTTTTAAATCGTTTGCAAACATACAAAAAGAGTGCAAATGGTTAGAGCGTTTTTACTGAAATTATTGTGGCTTTATCAGAAGTTTTTTACGCTCATTGGCTATGGCAGTTGCAGATATTACCCATCTTGTAGCCAATATGCAAGAATTCATTTCGAAAATAACTCCATTTCAAGTGCTTTTTACCACACTTTTACTAGAATACTGCGTTGTAATCAACTCTTTGAGGGTGGTATAGAGTATCCGTTGCTCGATAAGCTCTCGTTAAAACCCACAAAAATAGGGGTTGATTCTATAAAATATTGGTTGGTTCCAAATAAAAAAAACCGTTTTTATATCATAAAAAATTTTTCATATAAAGGGTGACCGTGTTCGATAAAATGACACCAAATCAAAGATTAATTATAGCAGTAGTGCTATCATTCCTGTTTTTCATAGCGTATTCAACGATTTATCCAGCCCAGCAGCCAGAGAGTGCAAAAGCTACTGTACAAGATGTGAAAAGTGTTCAAGCATCAGCTCAACCACAACCACTCAAACCAGAAGTTGCGGCAGGACATGTAATTTCTTCTGATGAAAAGATGGCGGCAAACGATTTAAGTACATTAGTAACGCTTAACGATAGTAAATTTGTTGTAAAAATGGATACACTGGGAAGAATTACATCAAAAACATTGCTTCAAGACAAGTATAATGATAAGAACGACAAACATGCTGAACTTATCCCAGCAAATGGAACAAAACCTCTTTTTATCAGATTTTTAGATGAAAATCTAAATGAAGAGGCTCTTAAAACTCCATATACAGCGGATAAACAACTTATAACCCTAGAAGAGGGGTCTCAAAAAGTTACTTTGACGCAAAAACTCTCAGCATTGACAGTTACAAAAGAGGTTACTTTCTACAGTGATGGACATTATGATGTTAAGGTTTCACTCTCTGAAGATAAAAAATATTTTATTTATCTGGGACAAAGACCGCAAATCACAGAACAGATGATGACAGTCTCTGGTGCGATGGTATATACTGATGATGCTATAGTTACTATTGTTGAAGATGGTGATGCGCAGGGGCGTAAGACATTTTCTGGAGTGGAGCTAATCTCTGCTTTTGATCAATACTCTGCAAGTATCATGTATGGATTTGCAAAAGATACTAACATAATCATTGAGAGAGATAAAGATAGTAATCCAGTTCTTTACTTTGAAGCACTTCAAAATATGAGCTTTAGTGGCTACATAGGGCAAAAAGAGTACAAAACTCTCCATACTATTAACCCTATTTTAACAAATGCGATTGAGTACGGCTGGTTTACTTTTGCTTCTAAACCACTCTTTCAGCTTCTTATGTGGTTGCATGGTATCTTTGGCAACTGGGGTTGGTCGATTATTGGGCTTACGCTAATTATTAGAGTGATTCTTTACCCTTTGACATACAAAGGTATGGTTTCAATGCAGAAGATGAAAGACATAGCGCCGCAAATCAAAGCTCTTCAGGCAAAATATAAAGGCGATCCGCAACGAATGAATGCGGCTGTTATGGATATGTATAAAAAACATGGGGCAAATCCTCTTGGCGGATGTCTTCCTATGGTTCTACAGATTCCAGTCTTTTTTGCGATTTATCGTGTTCTTTTAAACGCTGTTGAGCTTCAAGGTGCGCCATGGATGTTCTGGGTAAGCGACCTCTCAAGAATGGATGGAACTTTTATCTTGCCTATTTTGATGGGTGCATCGATGTATTATCAGCAAAAGCTTACACCGAGCAATTTTACAGACCCGATTCAAGAGAAGATTTTTAAATATTTACCAATAATTTTTACATTCTTCTTTGTGACTTTCCCATCTGGTTTGGTTCTTTACTGGTTTGTAAATAACCTTTTCTCAATCGGACAGCAATTTATCGTAAATCAGCAATTTAAAAATGCTAAAGATGCTCAGATAGCTGCACATAAGCATGTGGAGAAAAATGTGGAGAAAGATAATGATTAAAATAGAATCAACCACTCTGGAGCAGGCATGCAAAGATGCCGCTTTAGCTCTTGGATGTTCTGCAAGCGAGTTGGCGATAGAGATAGTTCAAGTTCCAAGCAACGGGTTTATGGGGCTTTTTAAAAAGAGTGCCATTATTGTTGCTGCAAAAAAGAGCAAAGAAAATCTCTCACAAGAAATAGTAAATCCACCACAAAAACCTCAAGAAATAAAAACTCCACCTGCACCTCCTGCGCCATTGCCAGAAATAACAAAAGAACCTGAAGAGCCAATTAAAAAAGAGTTTAAAACATACCCAAAAAGTGAATATAAGCCTAAAAAAGAGGTTGCAACACCAAAGCATAATATCGTCAATGATACTATCATGCCTGAGTCTTTTGTTAGCACACAAGAGGACGATGATTATGATATGGCAGGCATCAACTATACTGCCGATTATGAGGAAGAAGAGGCGTTTTGTGAAGAGGAAAAAGATGCAAAAATAAGTGCTTATGAAGTCGCTCCAACTGTTGCAAAAGAGATTAATGCACTTTTTGCGCATATCTGTTTTAACATCGGCAAAATAGAAGTAAGCGCATATGATGCAAACACCCTTCTTGTGGAGTTTAAAGGTGATGATGCGGCACTTTTGATAGGGAAAGAGGGATACCGTTACAAAGCGCTCTCATACATGGTTTTTAACTGGATTAATACTAAGTATCAACTCCAACTTCGCTTAGAAATTGCGGAGTTTTTGAAAAATCAAGAGGAGTCTATCATAAGATATCTCTCTACAGTTTATGAGACCGTGGAGAGAGATGGGCGTGCGCAGACTAAAATACTTGATGGTGTTTTAATCCAAATTGCACTTAAAGAGCTTCGAGAACGATACCCCAACAAATATGTAGCAGTTCGCTCCACACGTGAGGGGCTTAAATTTATCATTATAAATGATTACCACAACTAATTGTAATGAATAACGATACGATAAGTGCCGTTGCAACTGCCAACGGCATAGGCTCTATTGCCATAATCCGAATTAGCGGAGATAGAGCTGTAGAAATTGCAAAAAAAATTACCCGCAAACAAGATTTTTCTCCCAGATATGCAACTTTAACAAATATATATAATTTCAATAACGAACTTATAGATGAAGCTATCGTTATCTATTTTAAAGCACCTTTCTCTTTTACTGCTGAAGATGTAGTCGAAATCCAGTGTCACGGCGGTTTTATAGTTGCGCAGAGCATTTTAAGGGCAACTATCTCTCACGGTGCCAGACTGGCAACTGCAGGCGAATTTTCTAAAAGAGCTTTTTTTAACGGTCGAATCGACTTGAGTGAAGCCGAAGCCATAGCGCAGCTGATAGAAGCAAAAAGCGAAGAGGGTGCAAAAATTTTGGCGAAGCAGATGAAAGGCTCGCTAAAAGAGTATATAGAAAAAATTCGTGATGAGATTATCCATATACTTGCATATTCCGAGGTTAGCATTGATTATGCCGAAGAGGATTTGCCCGAAGATTTGGTTTTACAAATCAAAACGAAGCTAGAGGAGTTGAAAAAATCTCTTGAAAAAACTCTCAAAGCAAGCAGGGCTAGAGAGGGGCTTATGCAGGGATTTCGCGTGGCAATCGTAGGAAAACCCAATGTCGGGAAAAGTTCACTCTTAAACTCTCTGCTAAATTATAATCGTGCGATTGTCAGCGATATTGCAGGAACGACGCGAGATACGATAGAAGAGCAGGTGAAAATCGGCACACATCTTATCCGTATAGTCGATACCGCAGGCATACGGGAAGCTAGCGATGAGATAGAACGCATCGGGATTGAACGTTCACTTGAAGCCATAAAAGAGAGTGACATCGTTATAGCACTATTTGACGGTTCAAGAGTTGCCGATGAAGAAGATGAACAGATGTTAATGCTTATAAAATCAGATGCTAGCGATAAACATGTTTTGTATGTAAAAAACAAGATAGATTTAGAGCCGAAATTTTTACATGCAGATGTAAAATTTGATATAGAACTTAACTCAAAAGAGAGTGTCGATGAGCTTGTAAAGGCTTTGGAAAATATTATGAATATAACAAACAGCTCCGATGAGATGATGCTGATATCTCAAAGACAGATATCGGCGGTTGAAAACACGCTAAAAAATATAGAAGAAGCACTTTTTCCGCTTCAAGATCAAGAGTTAGAAATATTCTCGTTTTGCTTAAACGAAGCGGTAAAAGAGATGGCTTCAATAACTAGACCTTTTGAAAATGACGAAATGCTTGACAAGATGTTCGGCAGTTTTTGTTTAGGAAAATAGTGAAATATATAGCAATTGATTTAGGGCTTAAACGGATAGGTTTGGCGTATTCAGCGCACAAAGATTTGGTAACTCCGCTAAAAGCCGTCGAGCGAAAAAATAGAGACCAAGCCGCAAAAGATGTAAAAAAAGTTCTTGACGAGTGGGAAGTTGATGCCGTTGTTGTTGGCATACCGATGGGCGGGAGTTCTGAAGATGAGATGAGACGCCGAGTAGCTCACTTTATGAATCTGGTTGATTTTAAGGGTGAGATTTTTTATCAGGACGAGAGCAACTCATCCATCGAAGCAGAGTGCATGATGCGAGGCGAGATAAAATATATCCGTGACGGACGCATCGACTCGATTGCTGCTATGATTATTTTGCAGAGGTTTTTGGCAAAGAAACAGTAATTAAAATGCTTGCTGCACCCTCAAAAGCGTAGATAGCAAAATCGCATTTTTATCCACGTGTGAGCTTTTCATCTTGAGTTCGGCTTCTAAAAGAAGCTCATGGAGTTTGTAGTAGAGTGGGGGTTTTATCTTGATGGAGGCGGTGGCTTTTTCGTCTATTACAAACTTTGGGGCGTTGTAGCCTAGTATCTCTATGGCGTTTGGTGCGCCGTTTAGGCGGATGTAGATGTTAAACATGTAGAGTTGTGTAAGGTAGGATGTTAGAGCGGTGAGGATGCGAATCTCATCTTCTCCATGTCCCAAAAGGCTCTCCAAATCATTTCTAAAATCTTTTTTACCCAAAACTTTTTTTATAAAATCATCGATACTAATCTCTGCAAGTCCGAAAATGATGGCGTCAATATCTTTGGTGGTAATGGGCTTGTCGTAGATGCGTAGCTTTTCTATCTCGTTGCATGAGAGGGCTATGTCGCCGTTGTGGATGTTTAAGAGGTGGTTGATGCCCTCTTTGTCGATGGCTACATTTTTTTCACGGGCTATTTGCGCAACGGTTGCTAGAGCTTCTGTGTGGTTTGGGTGGAAAAATCTTACACACATTGTTTTTGTATTGGCAGATGGCTTTGCATAGGAGGCGTAATCGCTTCCGTAGTAGGCATAGATAAAAGTGTTGTCGGAGTTTTTTTCACACTGCTCAAAAAGTATATCTAGCTCTTTTTTTGGGACTTTTTTCTCGCTTTTTATGATGAGTACGTTTTGGTCTCCAAAGAGTGAGGCTTGTGAGAGATGCGCTTTTGCCACGCTAAAGTCATACTCGTCAAAGTAGAGTTTGAGCATGGATGCGCCCTCGTGGTTTGAGAGGGTCTCGGTGTATCTGTCGATGAGAAAATTGCTCTCGCCAAAGAGGATAAAACTGTTGGAGAGCTTTTTGTTTTGAATGTATTTGTCTAGCTCGTTTTTATACACATCTAATCTTTTTCTATGATAGCAACGATAGAGCCGTAAATCTTTGCTTTTGCGATATCCACTTTATCGATTCTAACTTTTACATCATCAAAAAGAGCGGCATTCATGGAGTGGGTAATGAGAAATCTTGCTCCTTGAAGTGTGTCATGAAGTTCAGCTTTAAAGAATGGGTCAGTTGCGGTTACTCTTGCTTGGAAAACCTCGTCTATATGCTCATTTGCCCAACGTGCAAATTTGCGTGCCATAAACTCAACCTCTACCGTTGCAGCTTCTCTCTCTTTTTCACTCACGCTCATGCATAATGATTCAATGTTTCTAAGCACGTAAGAACCCTGCTCGGTGTCGCTCTTTGTAATGGCTTTTAGAAGTCTATGTACTATAAGGTCAGAGTAGCGTCTTATGGGTGATGTGAAGTGTGTGTATTCTTCAAATCCCAAACCAAAATGCCCTGCATTGAGCGGTGCATAGCGTGCCTGCATCTGGGACTGGATGATAAGTGTGTCCACCTCACTAGAGATTCCCATTTCAGTCGCCTGTTTCTGGAGCTGCTCAATCGTCTCTTTGAGTGATTTTTTGATATCAACAAAGATACCTATGCCTGCCAGTTCTTGATAGAGATTTTGCAGTTTCATTTGGCTTGGTGGTTCGTGGATACGAAAAATCCCTTTTGTAAATCTCTTTGCCGCCTCTTTGTTGGCTAAGAGCATACAATCCTCTATAAGCGCATGAGATGGGGTCTCCTCTGCATAGGTTGTGCTTACGATGTTTGTCTGCTCGTCGATAAACATCTCAAGTTCGTGTGAGCGGAAGTTGTATCCGACTTTAAGTCTCTTCTCTTTTAGTGCATCCGTGATAACTCTAAGTTTGTCGATGGAGGCAAATATAAGCTCTTCTGAGGAGTTTTTTGGTTTAAGTGTACCCTCAAAATGCTCATCTATCTCTTCATAGTTAAATCTTCTTTGCGAATGGATAATGGCTTCATACACCTTAGAACCGCTTACTTCAAGTGTGCCAAGGTCGAGTTTCATCTCAAAAACATAAGCAAGTCTGTCTTTATGCGGCTGCAATGAACAGAGTGTTTCACTGAGTTCACGTGGCAACATCGGGATAGAGCGGTGCGGGAGGTAGATGGAAAAGCTTCTGTAAATCGCTTCATTGTCAATCGCTCCAAAAGGAGTTACATACTCGCTTACGTCGGCTATGGCGACATAAAGTGTGGTCGTCTCTTCAACATAACAGATAGCATCATCAAAATCTTTTGCGGTAACGGGGTCGATGGTGCAAAATGGGAGTTCTCTTAGGTCAACTCTTTTTGGATAGAGTGAGGCATCTACCTCTTTGAATGAGCGTGAGAGTTCAAGCACTTCCTCGCTAAAAGAGTCATGTTTGTTAAACTGTGCAAGGACAATTTTCTCATCCACAAGAGGGTCATTTATGCTTCCCAAACACTCCATGATGGTTAGGTCTTGATTGTTAATCTTAAAAACATCGCCTTCGTTGTAGGAGTTTAGCTCTTGCGGGCTTATCTCTATGCCGATTGGAAAATCTGTTTTTAAGTCAACTAAAGATTTTCGTCCCTCTTTTACCACTATGTAAGCAACACTGTAAGTTTGCGCACGTCCTACTATCTCAACTATTTTTCCGCTGGGAGTGCCACGTTTGCCAAGAAGTCTCTGAACGATAACAAGGTCGCCCTCTGTCGCTTTCGTACTCTCCGCATCCTCAATATAGAGGTCATGAACATACTCACCGATGACATTTAGATATGCGGTGCCATTTTGGATAAGTCCAAGTGTTCCTGCACGGTATTTTGAGTTGAACTTATAAATGGTCTCTTTTTTTGTGATGTACTCTTTTGCTAAAAAATCCTCAACATATCCACGCTCATCCGCAGTAACGTCTTGCTCATCAAGCCCGTGGGTAAGTCTAATAAGAAGAGATTTCATTATGACGGTTATATGGTTTCAAGAGCTTTTTCAAAACTCTCTATGTCGAGGTTGTATTTGAGAATAAGCTCTTTTGCCGCAGTGACACTCTGCTCTGTAATCACTCCATTGATAGGGACTGCTGTACGGACAACTTGCAGGATTTTTGCCGCTTTTTGCATATCTTCTTTTGCTCTTTGAGGCTCTGTGCAGTAGCGAATCGTCTCAACCAGTCCTGATTCAAATCTCCAATGTTCAAAGACAGAAGCACTTACTTCAGGTGTATCAACACCTGTAACTTCTCTCTCAGCTTCTTCTACACTTCCACAAGTTGCAAGAGCTTCTTTAAATTTTTTTTCTGTTTTGTCGGCGATGATTTGCTGTGCGATTAAAACTTTGCCGATTTCAACCAAAAATGCCGCAGGAGAGAGAACGCCTAAAAGTCTTGACTCTTTTCTTAAGCACCATGAAGTAACAAGTGCGTGTTGCTTTTTGGAGAGTGCCGAAAACATATCGTTTGTGATGCCATATACGGACAAATCAAGTGCAAAGCTCTTTTTTACGATACTTGCAAGGGCAAAACCACGTACTGTTCCCATTCCAAAAAGCCCAACTGCTTGGTTGATAGTGTTGATTTCTCGGCTGAAACCATAGAGTGGAGAGTTGGCAGCTTTTAGGATATCAGCAGTCAGCAATGGGTCTTTTTCTAAAATCTTTACCATGTCATTAAAAGTACTGTCTGGGTCTTGGTAAACCGCCTCTATCTGCATAGCAGACTCTGGAAGCGGTGGAAGTTGTTTGATTTTTTTGAGAATCTCTTCAGTCATATAATGCTCTCTTTAGTAGCTAAAAATTTGTTTTGATGATACATCTATGTTTATAAAAAAGCACTGAATATTTACAAAATATTGTTACCATATGCCGACAAAATTGTAAAAAGGAAAATTTATGCAAAGAGAAGCAGTGCTTACTCAGTTGGGATACGCACCAAATGAAGCGTTACTCAAACAACTTGAGAAAATTGAAGAAAATACACAGGGGTATGAAAAAATCCAAAAACATATTATGGATTTGCATAGTCACTTAAGAGTGGATGATGCCTATGTCGCAATGTCCAATTCAAACGACTGCTTTAAAATCAAAATAGATACTCCATCCCCTGAAATGGCGCAGGAAGCGCATGAAAAAGTGAAACATTTTAGTGAAAAATATAAGGTAAAAGTCGAAAAACTAGACAATAAAAACACCTACTATATAGTAGGGTTTAACGTATAGGCGGCGGAGTTTTGCAAGAGCCTATGAGCGTTGAGGGGTACGATGTTTTAGTGGAGGAGTTTAAGTTTTTGCTTGAGGTTGAAAAGCCCAAAGTTGCGCATGAAAAACTTGTTGCGGCGGCTTTGGGAGACAGAAGCGAAAATGCAGACTATCAAGCGGCAAAAGAGAAACTCCGCCACATTGACAAGAGGCTTTTTTATCTAAACTCTATGATACAAAAAGCCCAAATCATCGACCCTTCCCGCCTCTCTCATGAGAGAGTGAGTTTTGGAAGCAGTGTACGCATCGTTAATCTTGAAACGGATGAAGAGGAGTGCTTTACGATTTGCGGTGTTTTAGAGTCTGAACCCGAAAATGGGCTTATAAGCGTACACTCTCCACTTGCCCGTGCATTGCTTGGCAAAGAGGTTGATGAGCAGTTTAAGCTTCAGCTTCCAAATGGAAAAAAAGAGTACGAAATTTTAGAGATTTTCTACAAAAACATCTTTTCTCTCAAAAAAAATATCCGCACAAAAGAGCAGTTCGCTTTTCATTAAAATTCTTTTTACTTCACATTAGATATAATTGCCGCTTAAAAACCAAATTTTTAGGATTTCCCCGTGAGCCAACAACTAGAAAATATAGAAAAAGTACTCTCTTCACACAAGTTGTCAAATGAAGACTATGCACACATCAAGCAGATTTTAGGGCGTGAGCCTAATCTTGTTGAAATTGGGATTTTTTCCGCAATGTGGAGCGAACACTGTAGCTATAAATCTTCAAAGGTTCACTTAAGCGGGTTTCCTACAAAAGCTCCATGGGTTATCCAAGGTCCTGGAGAAAATGCTGGTGTTATCGACATCGGAGATGGTTATGCGGCTGTTTTTAAGATGGAGTCACACAACCACCCAAGCTTTATAGAACCGTATCAAGGGGCTGCAACGGGTGTTGGCGGAATCATGCGTGATGTTTTTACGATGGGTGCTAGACCTATCGCAAACCTCAATGCTCTAAGATTTGGAAATGTTCTAAACGATGACAAGATTTCTGCACATCAGAGATACCTTGTTCGTGGCGTTGTAGCTGGGATTGGCGGTTATGGAAACTGTATGGGAGTTCCTACCATCGGCGGAGAGACAAGTTTTGACGAGTGTTATAACGGAAATATTTTAGTAAACGCTTTTACTTTAGGTCTTGCAAAATCAGATGAAATTTTTTACGGAAGAGCTGACGGTATCGGCAATCCTGTTATCTATGTCGGTGCAAAAACTGGGCGTGACGGTTTAGGCGGAGCGGTTATGTCGTCTGACAGTTTTACAGAAGAGTCAAAATCCCTCCGTCCGACTGTTCAAGTGGGTGACCCATTTACTGAAAAACTTCTTTTAGAGGCTTGTTTAGAGCTTTTCAAGACTGACCATGTTGTAGGTATCCAAGATATGGGTGCGGCTGGTCTTACATCTTCATCTTTTGAGATGGCTGGACGAAGCGGAAGCGGTATGATAATGCACTTAGATAAAGTTCCTGCTCGTGAAGAGGGGATGACCCCGTACGACTTTATGCTTTCAGAATCGCAAGAGCGTATGCTTCTTTGTGCGAAAAAAGGGAGTGAAGCCGAAATCATTAAGATATTTGAGAAGTGGGATTTGGATGCGGCGGTTATCGGTGAAGTAACTGCAACTGGCAATATGGAACTTTTCTGGCACGGAGATAAAGTGGCAGAAGTTCCTGTAAACCCTGTGAGTGAAGAAGCACCAGTTCTCAACCGCCCGATGACTCGCCCTGCTTATTTGGACAAAATTGCAGATGTGACTATCAACGATTTTCCTCGTGTATCGAACCAAGAGGCGTTTGAGAGACTGACTAAGTCTATGGAAGTAGTCGATAAATCATGGATTTATACGCAGTATGACTCTATGGTTCAGACAAATACCATCAAAAAAGGCGGCATGTTAGACGCTTCTGTTATCCGTGTCAAAGAGAACGGCAAAGCACTCGCAATGTCGGCTGACTGTAATGTTCGCTACTGTTACATAGACCCAAAAGGCGGAGCGGCGGCAGCGGTTATCGAGTCTGGGCGAAATGTTGCTATGAGCGGGGCTAGACCTTTGGCGATTACTGATTGTCTAAACTTTGGAAATCCTGAAAATCCTGAGGTTATGTGGCAGTTTGGCGAGAGCTGTTTGGGGATTAAAGAGGCTTGTGCGGCACTTACAACTCCGGTTATCGGCGGAAATGTTTCACTTTACAACGAGACAAACGGTGTCTCTGTTTTCCCTACTCCATCTATCGCAACGGTCGGTGTAAACGACGATGCAAACAAAGTTTTGATGTCAAGTTTTCAAGAAGAGGGGAACTCTATTTATCTTGTAGGAGAGAATGCAAGTGAATTTGGCGGCTCTCTTTACATGAAAGAGATTTGTGGCACGGTTGCGGGCAAACTTCCTGAGATAGACTATGAAAAAGAGCTTTATCTTTGGGATTTGGTTATCGAAGCAAATAAAAAAGGTATCTTAGAGTGCGCAAAAGATGCAAGTAGCGGCGGTGTGGCTATAGCTTTAGCAAAAATGGCGGCGGTAAGCGGTCTTGGATGCAGCGTTAGAATGCTTGTTGATGATGAGAGAGATATCTTTTCAGAGACTATGAGCCGTGCTATCGTTGAGGTAAAACAAGAAAATAGCGCAGATTTTGAGACGATGAGCGGAGGTCTGATGTTCTGCCAAAAAATCGGAACTATAGGCGGAGATAAAATCAAAATCAACAATGTTGAGATGAGCATGAGTGAGCTTCAAGACAACTACTTCAACACATTCAAGCGAGTAATTGAGAGGGATATTTAGTCCACAGACTTTTTACACGATAAAACGAACAAGTCCGTTTTATCGGCAGGGACTAAAGTCCCTTGCATCCCCCTAAAGCTACGAAAAAACAAGTTTTTCGAGATTTAATCGACCTTCATATATTCAAGTGAAAACTCTCCAATGATTCTCTTCTCTATGCTTGCTCTGTAAGATGGGGCAAGAGATGGGACGCTCAAAATTTTCTCTAAGATGTCTCTGTGCATAATGGGGTTGGCAAACGCCATATTTGCATCGAGGATAGAGACTTGCTCTGCTTCACGAGAGAGCAAAACCACTTCATCTCCTGCTCCTAAAAATCCCTCTTCAATCACACGGTAGTACCAGCCTGTAAGTCCCGTTGCGTAAATCTCATGGGTAAATTTTTTGTTGTTCCAGCGTTTTGATATCTTCCAACAAGGTTTTCTAGGTTGGGAGACTTGCAGCACGACAGAGCCGATTTTGTGGATGTCGCCCAAACATACACTACTCTCATGAAGTCCTGAAATGGTTAGATTTTCAGAGAGTGCGCCAAAGGAAATCTCTTTTTGTAAAAACTCGCTCCACTCTTTGTAGTTTTCGTAACTGTTGGCAAATATGGCTTTATCTTCTCCGCCATGGTGGATTTTGTCGGCTACTTCATCGCTCTCAAGACCGAGCTTGCCTGCCCAAAGCCTCAAAGATGTAGGCTCTTTAAAAGAGCCGCTTTCCCAATACTTCGTTAAAAACTCATGGCTCTGCTTGTCCCCATACTCTTTTGCTTTGCCTATTTGTAGAGATAGAAGTTTGTACTGCATGTTTTCCCCTTTTGAAAAAAGAGATATTCTAGCAAAAAATGAAAAAATTCTCCTTATCTTGATGCAATTAAAGAGTTCAAAGCATCCCTTGGATAAAATTGCATAATTTATTTTTAGGAAATTTTGATGAAAAGAGCGTTGGTAAGCGTAAGCGATAAGAGCGGTGTGGTTGAGTTTTGTACTTCTTTGGTAAAAAACGGATTTGAAATCATCTCAACGGGTGGAACATATAAGATACTTGTTGAAAATGGCATCAAAGCTATCGAGATAGATGAGGTTACAAAATTTCCAGAGTGTTTTGAGGGGCGTGTAAAAACGCTAAATCCATTCGTTCATGGCGGAATTTTGCATCGTCGTGACAAGCAGTCGCACTTAGATCAAGCGGCGGAATTGGGCGTTGAAGCGATTGATTTGGTTTGTGTAAATCTCTATCCGTTTAAAGCGACAATCGAGAAAACTGATGATTTTGAAGAAATCATAGAAAACATCGACATCGGCGGACCTGCAATGGTTCGTTCTGCTTCTAAAAACTTTGACAGCGTTATGATTGTAACGGATGTAAATGATTATGCAAAAGTTATAGACGCACTAGAAAATGAGAAAAATACGCTTGAGTTCCGTCGTAATCTTATGATAAAAGCGTTTGAACATACAGCGGCGTACGATGGCATGATAGCAAACTATATGAACAAGCGTTTTAACGGCGGTTTTGGTGCAAAACAGTTTATAGTAGGAAGCAAAGTGATGGATACCCGTTACGGTGAAAATCCTCATCAAAAAGGGGCGTTGTACGAATTTGACAAACACTACTCAGAGAACTTTAAAACGCTAAAGGGCGAAGCTAGTTTTAACAACCTAAACGACCTAAGCGGTGCGGTTAAAATCGCCTCCGCATTTGGAGATGCAAATGCTATATGTATCACAAAGCATGGCAATCCTTGCGGTTTTGCTATCCGTGATAATTTGGTAGATGCTTATATTGAGGCTCTAAAATGCGACCCTGTATCGGCATTTGGCGGTGTTGTTGCGGTTAATGGTGTAGTTACAAAAGAGCTGGCACTTAAGATGAATGAAATCTTCTTAGAAGTCATCATTGCGGGGCGTTTTACAGAGGAGGCGTTAGAAGTTTTTGAGAGCAAAAAACGCATCAAACTTTTTGAGATGGGTCATGACAAGCTAGTTCTTGCAAACGATGAGAAGGATTTTAAGCATATCGACGGCGGTTTTGTCTATCAAGATGCCGACAAAGTAAATGACGATGAAGTCAAAAATGCAAAACTTATGACGATGAGAGAGGCAAACGAGCAGGAGAAAAAAGATATGGAGATAGCATACAAAGTAGCATCTCTTACAAAATCAAACTGCGTAGTTTATGTCAAAAACTCTGCAATGGTAGCAGTCGGCATGGGAATGACCAGCCGAGTTGACGCAAGCCAATGTGCGCTTAAAAAAGCTAAAGAGATGGGGCTTGATGTAACGGGTGCCGCACTTGCAAGCGAAGCGTTTTTCCCATTCCGTGACAGCATCGACGCTGCCGCTGAGGCTGGCGTAAAAAGCGTCATAGAACCAGGTGGAAGCATCCGTGACGACGAGGTAATCGCCGCTGCAAATGAGTACGGCATGAGCCTTTACTTCTCAGAAGTGAGACACTTTTTGCACTAAGATTTTTTCTACATGTCAGGCATTTTTGCTTGACATCAGAAATATAATTACCTCTAAAACGGACGAGTTCGTTTTAGTGCGTAATCAGTGTATAATTGAAAAAATCCATTAAGGAGCAAAAATATGCAAACGATACATTTGGAAGTAAAAGATAGTTATGTGGCAAATATTATGACGCTTTTACATAGCCTAAAAGATGGCATGATCGATAAGATAGAGATTCAAAGCGACCCAAATCTCAAAGATGACCCTTACTTTTACGAAAGAAGAGAAGATTTGCACAAGCTGCGAGATGATGTACGAAGCGGGAAAATGCAGATGTTTACACAAAACGAATATGATGAAGATATGGCTCTTTTTATGAAAAACCTAGAAGTCAAATATGCAAATAGTTAGAACAACTTTTTATAGTAGACTTCTTGCATAACCTAAAAATTAGATTCCAAGTCAAGCTTGGAATGACGAGATTTGTGAGTTTTCGTCATCCTGAACTTGATTCAGGATCTAGGTTATGCAAGAAGTCTAGTAAAAAACTTAAAGAGATTCTTGAGTACATTGCTTATGACAAGCTCAGTGCTGCAAAAAAATTTAACAAAAAACTTGATGAACAGATAGGCGGCTTACTGGTTTTTCCACACAAATACAGAAAATCAAAATATTTTGAAGCCGAAAATATCAGAGATATGATTTTTAGCGGCTATACCATCATCTATGAAATCTTTGAAGATAAAATCGAAATCTTAACCATCTTCAACCAAAATCTCCCTCTTGAAAAATAGTCAAGCCCAAACTTTCCATTAACCCATCTCAACTATAATTTTTCAAAAATTCTAAGAGGAATAAAAATGTTCAAAAGAGTAGGGCTTTTTTTACTTACAAATATCGCCGTTATGGTGGTTATCGGGATAATCGTCAATATTTTCGGATTGAACAGATTTTTGCATGCCAATGGGCTTGATTTGGGGATGCTTTTTGTCTATTCGCTTGTGATTGGTTTTAGCGGTTCGCTTATCTCGCTTTTGATGTCCAAGCAGATGGCAAAGATGTCGGTGGGTGCGAGAGTTATAGCAAATCCTGCAAACTCTGAGGAGTTTTGGCTGGTTGAGACGGTAGCGAGACTTTCGCAAAAAGCGGGTATCAAGATGCCAGAAGTGGCGATTTTTGATGACATGAGTCCAAATGCTTTTGCAACAGGTGCTTTTAAAAATGATGCTTTGGTTGCCGTGAGCCGTGGGCTTTTGAGAAGCATGACACAAAAAGAGGTCGAAGCAGTTTTAGGACACGAGATAGGGCATGTCGCCAACGGAGACATGGTAACACTCACGCTTTTGCAAGGAGTTGTAAACACTTTTGTGGTCTTTTTTGCCCGTATTATCGGTTATGTGGTCGATAGAGTTATACTCAAAAACAGAGGTGAGGGTGCGGGCGTGGGTTACATGATAGCAAGCGTGGCAGCGGAGATAGTTTTGGGTGTTTTGGCATCAATGATAGTGATGGCATTTTCAAGATACAGAGAGTATAGAGCCGATGAGGCAGGAGCAAATTTCTCAAGCACGCAAAACATGATAGCAGCGCTTCAAGCACTGCAACGCTCCAAAGAAGAGCCACACTTGCCAGAAGCCATCAAAGCGTTTGGTATCAACGGCAAGGGGTTTGCAGCACTCTTTAGTACCCATCCATCACTTGAAGATAGGATAGAAAAACTAAAAAGTTTCCGCCAGAGTTGATTGACATCCACTCAACTCTTGTGATATAATCTCGCTTAATAGTATATTTTTTGTAGGATAAAAACATGAGTAAATCATTATATGAAACATTAGAGATATCAGAAAATGCAAGCGAAGCAGAGATTAAAAAAGCGTATAGAAAGTTGGCGAGACAGTACCATCCAGATATCAACAAAGAAAAAGGTGCGGAGGATAAGTTTAAAGAGATTAACGCAGCCTATGAAATACTAAGCGACAAGCAGAAAAAAGCGCAGTATGATGCACACGGCGACAGTATGTTCGGCGGGCAAAATTTCCATGATTTCTCCCGTTCACATGGTGGCGGCGGAGCAGATTTGGATGAGATTTTGCGAAGTATGTTCTCAGGTGGTGGTTTTGGCGGATTTGGCGGCGGCGGTTTTGGTGGCGGCGGCGGATTTGGCGGTTTTTCACAGCAGAGACAACAGCCAAATCTTGACATAGAGACAAGCGTTACCATCCCTTTTAGTGTCTCTATTTTGGGTGGTTCACACTCAGTGGCGGTAAATGGCGAGCGGTTTGATATCAAGATTCCAGCGGGCGTTAACAGCGGCGAGAAGATGCGTGTAAAAGGCAAGGGTCATGCACAGGGTGGGCGTGCAGGAGACCTTTTTTTAAAGATAAATGTTGCCTCTAACCCAGAGTACACCAGAGAAAATGATGACTTGGTAAAGCAGTTTAATGTACCGCTTTATGCCGCACTTTTTGGTGACACGGTAACTATTCAAACGCTTGAAAAAGAGATAAAGCTTAAAATTCCGCAAAACACCAAAAACGGACAGAGATTTCGTGTCAAAGAGATGGGTGCGATGAATCGCAAGACAAAAGAGCGTGGCAATCTCTACCTTGAAGCAAATATAGTGTTGCCAAAAGTAGAGAGTTTGGATGAAAAACTAGCACAGCTTATGCAAGAAAAATTACCAAAGGAGTAGGGGATGATGCACCAGTATGATGAACCAGTTTATCTCATAAGTATAGTTGCAAAGATTTTAGATATACATCCACAGACGCTTAGACAGTATGAGAGAGAAAATCTTCTCACGCCATCAAGATCAAACGGCAAGATAAGGCTCTACTCGCAAAGAGATATCGATAGAATTAAGCTTATCTTGCGCCTCACACGTGAGCTTGGCGTAAACTTGGCAGGAGTAGATATTATTTTGCGCCTTAAAGAGAGTGTCGATACCATAGAAAAAGATATGCTTGAGCTAAGACAAGAGCTTTTAAGAGCAAAAAACTCCCAAACCGTCTCTCATGATAAAGCGTTGGTCGCAAAAAAAAGTATTTATGAGATGATATATTTAAAAACTGATTTAAAATTTATTTATATTTAAAAGCACCTTTTTTAAAAGCGTGCTAAAGAGTTCTCTCTCCTCTTGCGTGAACGCTTCAAAATATTTGCTGCACTCTTTTGAGATAGCAAAGAGGGACTCTTTTACTATCTCCTCGCCACTCTGGCTCAGGCAAACAAGCATACATCGTTTGTCGTTTTCATCCTCTTTTCTATAGATAAAACCTCGCTCTTGAAGCCTCTTTAGCACCTTTGTCATACCGCCAGATGAGAAGATGGTAAGGTCGTAAAGCTGGGTTGGGGAGAGGACTTTGTTGTTGGTGTAGAGGGAAGCCAAAACATCTACCTCGGAGTTTAGGAGGTCAAATCGCTCTTTTAAAAAGCTCTCCGCATGTGTAAAGATGGTTTTTTGGATAAGTGCGATGGGAAAGGTCATCGTAAAGACCTCAGGAAGCTCGCCATCCTCGATTTTGCCATAAAAATTTGCTATAAGATTGTTATCAACTCTATTTTTTTTCATACGACATTATACCAAAAAAATATATCTTTCTAGCAAGATATATTTAAGAGTTATTGTGTTACTATTTTGGAAATTTGAACAAAAGGAGTGCCGATTGAGACTATTTTTTCCTATTCTTTTAACACCGATATTACTCTGCGCATCATCGCTTCAAGAGCTTATTGATATCTCACAAAAAAACAGAGTAGTTGCCTCTGCATCTCATGTGGTAGCATCCAAAGAGAAGGCGTACGAGAGCAGTAAAAGCGGCTATTTGCCAACTCTCGACCTGCTTGGAACATACCAAAATGCTTATGAAGAGACATCCTCTCTTGCGCAAAACTCTTTGAGGGCTCAGACAAGTTTGAAGTATATCATCTATGACGGGGGTAAAAAAGAGAGTGTTTATGGACAGCTTGAGTCCACTGTTGCTTCAAGCAAAAAAAGTGTTGAAGCTATCAAAAACAGCATCTCTTTAGATATCTCAAAGCTCTATTTTGAGTATCTCTCACTTGAAGCCGACAAAACTGCAACGCTTCAAGAGATTGAACAGCTCAAAGCAGAACTCAAAAGAGTGCAGTTTTTTTATGAGGCGGGAACTGTGACCAAAGATGAGGTTGCAAAGATTGATTCTCGCACAAAGAGCGCACTTGTCGCACTTCAAGAGATAGAGCTTGAGAGCCAAAAAATCCTCCACACGTTAGAGTATTACACGACACAAAAAGTCTCTTCTGTTCAAAAAGGTTCTCTCGTTCATCTGCCACAAGAGGAGACAACTCTTTTGCGTGCCGAGATTCAGGCACTTGAAGATGAAGCTTCATCCGTGCTTTTTAGCGCAAAAGCCCTTAAGAGCCAAAACAACCCGACACTCTATTTTGAGGATACTTTGAGCTACACCGACTACTATTTTGACCAAAAACCGCTAAACAGCTCTTTGGTAGATACGCAAAATATCGCCACGCTCAATGTCGCATGGAATATTTTTGACTTTGGCTCACGCACACAGGCGTATGAGTCAAAGTTTCAGGAGTATTTGAGTAAAAAATCTTTGATTGAACATGAAAAACACAAGGCAGATGTTGACTACAGACTTGCAAAAAAGTCGCTAGAGATAGCAACGGCAAAAGTTGAAGCGGCAAATGCGACATTCGAAGCGGCTTCTACGACTTACGAACTTATCAAGTTTAAGTACCAAAACGGAACAATCGACAATGTCGCTTATCTTTTAGCTCTTAGCGAAAAATACGATGCAAAGAGGGGTTATGAGAGAGCGATGAATGATTTGGAGATAAAAAAAGCGGAGCTGATTTACTACAGCGGAAAAGATATAAAGGAGTTTTTATAGATGAAAAATTTAACATTATTAGTAGTTGTTTCTCTGCTTTTTATGGGTTGTAATGAACAAAAAAAAGAGCCTCAGGCGCAACAGGCGGCGCAAATGCCTCCTTTGCCAGTAAAAGCGCATGATGTAAAGTTTGAGAGAGCTGATTTTTCTAAGAACTATTCGGCGGTGCTAAAGCCATTTGCCGAGGTTGCGGTGGTTGCCCGTGTGAGCGGAGTGCTTGAGAGAGAAAACTTCAAAGAGGGTGCGTTTGTAAAAAAAGGCGATGTGCTTTATGAGATACAAAAAGGGGAGTACAAAGCCGCACTTGATGAGGCAAAAGCAACACTTCTAAAAGCAGAAGCGGACTTTAACAAAGCGGCCAGAGACTGGAAGAGAGCGGAGTATCTTTTTACAAACAGTGCCATTAGCGAACAACAGCGAGATGGGCTTTTTTATGCGCATGACAACGCAAAAGCAGAGGTGCAAAAAGCAAAAGCCGCTCTTGCAAACAAAGAGTTGGATTACAGTTACACAACCATAAAAGCCCCTTTTAACGGGATTGTCGGCATGAGCAGCGGCGATGAGGGGACGTACATAAACGCTGGAACTCAAAACGCACAGCTTACCACCGTTACGGCACTGCACAAGGTTTATGCAGAGTTTTCACTCCCAAGCAGTGATGCCATGAAGTACGCTTCAGAGATAAAGGGCGGTAAAAAAGTCTCACTTCAAATCGGGGCAAAAAAGTATGAGGGAGTTGTTGATTTTGTAGCACCAAAACTTGATTTGCAAACAGATACGCTCTTAGTCAGAGCGGTTTTTGACAACCCAGATGGGCGTCTCTCTGCTGGGGCTTATGTAGAGGTAACGCTGGGCGGTTTTAGCTATGAGAGCATCGCAAAAATCCCGCAAAGCGCACTTATAAAAACGCCTGATGCCACGGTTGCTTATGTTATCCAAGATGGTGTTGCCATGATGCGTCCGCTAAAAATCGCAAATGTTCAAGACGGCGTGGCGATGGTGGAGAGCGGCATCAAAGAGGGCGAAAAAGTCGTTATCAGCAACATAGCAAAACTTAGACCAAACAGCAAAGTTACTATCGCAGAGGGTCAGTAAATGTTTAGCGCATTTTTTATAAAACGACCCGTTTTTGCTTCCGTTATCGCCATTATCATCGTTTTGGCGGGCGTTATCGCAATGCGCTCTTTGCCTATTAGCGAATATCCAAGGGTCATCCCGCCGCAAATCGTCGTCTCCACCTCTTACCAAGGAGCAAGTGCCGAGACTATCTCAAAAACAGTTGCCGCTCCGCTTGAAGAGCAGATAAACGGTGCAAAAGATATGCTCTACATGAACTCTCTTGCCGCAGATAACGGCTCGCTAAGTATCAGCATCTTTTTTAAAGTCGGAACAAACCCAGACGATGCAAAGATAGATGTAAACAACCGTGTTCAAGCCGCACTTGCAAGACTTCCAGAACAGGTAAGACGACAAGGCGTGCGGGTCAATGAAAAATCGCCCGATATGCTTCAAGTCATCATCTTAAACTCGCCAAAACAGACAAGAGATGTCACTTTCCTCTCAAACTATGCGCTTATGAATGTCGTGGACAGTCTAAAAAGGGTAAAAGGTATCGGCGATGTTGTGATATTTGGTGCAAAAGATTACTCCATGCGCATCTGGATAGACCCGCTCAAGCTCAAAAAATACTCGCTCACGGTAAGCGACCTTATAGATGCCGTGCGCAAACAAAATGAGCAGTACGCCGCAGGAAAGCTAGCTTCAGAGCCAGTTGCAGGCAATGAGATGTTTACTTACACCATTGAGACACCAGAGCGTTTTGCAGAACCATCACAGTTCTCA
This sequence comes from Sulfurimonas sp., assembly GCA_030247515.1. GTDB lineage: Bacteria > Campylobacterota > Campylobacteria > Campylobacterales > Sulfurimonadaceae > Sulfurimonas. The sequence continues at coordinate 30,507 of JAOTSA010000007.1, forward strand.
AACATCATCATAAAAGCAAATGAAGACGGAAGCTCACTCAAGCTTAAAGATGTAGCAACCGTAGAGCTGGGTTCTCAGAGCTATGAGATGAAAAACAAGCTCAACAACGCTCCTGCCGTGCCTGTCGCACTCTTTTTACAAAGCGGTGCAAATGCGCTAGAGACGGCTAAAGAGGTAAAAAAAGTTATCGCAACACTCAGCGAGAGTTTTGTGGATGATGTAAAGTATGTGATTCCTTATGATATTACCGATTTTGTTGAGATTTCCATCAATGAGGTTGTCAAAACTTTTATCGAAGCCATCCTTTTGGTTATCCTTATCATATTTTTGTTTTTGCAAAACTGGCGTGCGACGCTTATCCCTGTTTTAGCCGTTCCCGTCTCCATCGTAGGGGCGTTTGCGGGGATGTACATGCTTGGTTTTAGTATCAACCTGCTTACGCTTTTTGGGCTTGTTCTTGCCATCGGAATCGTCGTGGATGATGCGATTATCGTTATAGAAAATGTCGAGAGACACATCAAAGAGGGGCTTTCTCCGCTTGATGCCTCACTCAAGGCGATGCAAGAGGTCTCTGGTGCGCTTGTGGCTATCGTTTTGGTACTCTCTGCCGTCTTTATCCCTGTTGCGTTTTTGGGCGGATTAAGCGGCGAGATGTACAGACAGTTTGCCGTAACCATCGTTATCTCTTTGGCTATTTCAGGGTTTGTGGCACTTACTCTCACGCCATCTTTATGCGCCGTGATGTTAAAACCGACGCACAATGAGCCAAAATATTTTTTCAAATGGTTCAACAACGCATTTGATTTTATGACTAGAGGCTACACGGCGGCGGTAAAACTTACCATCAGATACGCATTTTTGAGCCTGCTTCTCTTTGGCGGACTTATCTATGTCACTTACGACATGTTTATCCACCTCAAAACGGGACTTGTGCCATCAGAGGACAAAGGAACTGTTTTTGTATTTAGCTACAATCCCCCAGGTGCGGCACTTAGCAGAACAGACGCTCTCACAGAGGAGATTTACAAAATCGCTTCAAAAGATAAAGAGAGCATAAAAAACATCGTTCAGTTCGCAGGACTTGACTTTGTCACTTTTGCGCAGAGAACAAATGCGGCGGCTACAATCTTAAAGCTTCAGCCGTGGGATGAGCGAACAAAACCAGAGCAACATGCGGGACAAATAGCCGCACAGATGAGCAAAAAACTCGGTGCGACGAGTGACGGTTTCTCTTTTGGCGTTGTTCCTCCGCCTATCATGGGGATGGGAGTTGCAGGCGGATTTGAGCTTTATGTGCAGAACAAAAACGGCACAGATGTCAAAGAGCTTCAAAAATATGTCAATGAAATCATCCAAAAAGCAAGCACAAGACCAGAACTTGCAGGGGTAAGAACGACGCTAAACACAAGCGTTCCAAAGTATAAAATCAGCGTCGATACCGCCAAAGCAAAAGCAAAAGGGATAGACATCGACCAGATTTACCAAACGCTCAATGCGACTTTTGGAAGCTTTTATGTCAACGACTTCAACCTTATGGGCAGAACTTACATGGTAAACATGCAAGCAGACACCTCTTTTAGAAAAACCCCAGAGGATTTGGAGAAGATTTATGTCAGAAGCCCTAAGGGCGAGATGCTCCCTCTTAGCTCTTTTGTCACGCTCAAGCAAATTGTCGGAGCGGATTTGGTAGAGAGATTTAACCTCTATAGTGCCGCAAAAGTAGCAGGAGCGGCAAATATGGGCTACAGCTCAGGAGATGCGCTAAGAGCCATGGAAGAGGTTGCCGCCGAAGTTTTACCGCAGGGGTACGCTATCAGCTGGATTGGTACGGCGTTTCAGGAGAAGCAGATAAGCAGTGCGGGCAACATGGCGTTTCTCTTTGGAATCATCTTTTTGTATCTCATCTTGGCGGCGCAGTATGAGAGATGGCTTATGCCAATATCGGTCATCTTAGCCGTTCCGTTTGGCGTTTTTGGGGCGGTTGTGGCAAACAGTATGCGAGGACTTGAAAACGATATCTACTTTCAAGTAGGTATCCTTGTCTTAGCAGGACTTAGTGCCAAAAATGCGATTCTTATCGTCGAGTTTGCTATGCAAAAAAGAGTGCAGGGCATGGAGCTGGTCGAGGCGGTTTTAGAAGCCGCAAAGATTCGTTTGCGCCCTATCATCATGACCTCTCTTGCCTTTACACTCGGCGTTATCCCTTTGGCTATAAGCAGCGGAGCAGGAGCGGCAAGCAGACACTCCATCGGTACAGGAGTTGTAGGCGGAATGCTATCAGCCACTTTTTTAGCGATAGTTTTTATACCGCTTTTTTATATCTTAGTTTCAAAACTGATAAAAGAGAAGAAAGCATAGTATTTTAAACTTGCATGCCATCGGAAGTGGGGCTTTAGCCCCGCAAAAAGCTACATTTTCACATCAACCAAGCGGGGTTAAAACCCCACCTCCGAGAGATGTGTAGAGCTAAAGAGTAATACCAAAAAACTCTGCCGCCTCTTGTTCATCATCACTCAAACTCTCTTTTTTAAAGTCATCATCAGTCTCAATAAGCCTCTGGATCTCTTTTTTACAAAATGCAAACAAAATATCTCTCGCCTCATCCAAATCATCCACAAACCCAAGCCCGCTAAATCTGTAAGGTTCTTCATACTCGATGCACAAAAGCGTACCCTCACACTCCTCTTCCAAGGCTTCCACAAGCGTTCTGTAAGTGATGTTAAACTCCGTTGCATGCCAACCTATGGCTTCCATCTCTTTGGTTGCAAACTCATCCACGCCATCGGCGGTTGTGTCATCATAGGTCGCTCTTGCTTTGTTAAATCCAATGATTCCTTGCCAGTTTGAAAATGCTTTTATAAGTACACGCTCCTCATCTTCCACAACCTGATAGTTTCTGCCAAACGCCTCTTCAAGAGAGTTCTTTGTCTGGGCAACGCCACTAAAAACAAAAGCGTCACGAACGCCAAAAGGCTCATAACAGATAGAACCGTCAACTCTTAATCCAAAGATTTTGTCGCTATTTATAGCTTTAAGAAGCTCCTCTCTGTCCGCTATGATGATTTCTTTAAAAAGATTAAATTTTCTCACAAATATTCCTCTGTTTTTGATGGCATTATAAAATTTTTTGCTTTATTTTAGTATAATGCCGAAAATTTTTTAGGTATCCAAACCTAATAAAACCCAAGGAAAAAACAATGGCATTAACTGTTTACTACGATAAAGATTGTGATATCAATATAATTAAAAGCAAAAAAGTTGCGATGATAGGCTTTGGTTCTCAAGGTCACGCACATGCGGAAAACCTAAGAGACAGCGGTGTTGAGGTTATTGTTGGCTTGAGAAAAGATGGTTCTAGCTGGGCAAAAGCTGAAGCAAAAGGATTTAAAGTTATGACAGTTGGCGAAGCTTCTGCTGCCGCTGACTTAGTTATGATTCTTTTACCAGATGAAAACCAAGCTGAGATTTACAAAAACGAGATTGAACCAAACCTAAAAAGTGGCGCAACTATCGCATTTGGACACGGTTTTAACATTCACTATGGAAGAATCCACCCAAGAGCTGACATCAATGTTACTATGATTGCTCCAAAAGCTCCAGGACACACTGTTAGAAGCGAGTTTGTTCGTGGCGGCGGTATCCCTGACCTTATCGCTATTGGACAAAATCCAAGTACAACTACTAGAGAGTTGGCACTTTCATACGCATCTGCTATCGGCGGCGGAAGAACTGCTATTATCGAGACAACTTTCAAAGATGAGACAGAAACTGACCTTTTCGGAGAGCAAGCTGTTCTTTGCGGTGGAGCAGTTTCACTTGTTCAAGCTGGTTTTGAGACATTAACAGAAGCTGGATATGCTCCAGAACTTGCATACTTTGAGTGTCTGCATGAGCTAAAGCTTATCGTTGACTTAATGTTCCAAGGCGGAATCGCAGATATGAGATACTCTATCTCTAACACTGCAGAGTACGGCGATTATGTTTCTGGTAAGCGTGTTATCAATGCAGAGAGCAAAGCTGCAATGAAAGAGATTTTAAAAGAGATTCAAGATGGAAGATTTGCAAAAGACTTTATCCTTGAAGGTCAAGCAGGATACCCTCGTATGAACGCTGAGAGAGCAAATGCAAAAGCTTCACTTATCGAGCAAACAGGTGTTAAACTAAGATCTATGATGCCATGGATTTCTGCAAACAAGATAGTTGATACTTCTAAAAACTAATCTTTTACACCACTAGCACCCATCTTTTTGGTGGCGTGCTGGTTTATCTTCCTTTTTTCATCTTTCAAATAACTTCAACAAAAAGAGTAAAACAGATTTTATCATGCAAAATTTACCTTTTTTTCATATTGATTAAGATAAAATATTACAAATTTAACTTAGGCAAGCAAGAATGATAAACGAACAAAAAATCACACATCTTAGACAGCTTGAAGCTGAATCTATTCATATAATGCGAGAAGTTGTAGCAGAATTTTCAAATCCTGCCATGCTTTATAGCGTTGGAAAAGACAGCTCTGTTATGCTTCATCTGCTACAAAAAGCGTTTTATCCTGCGCCTCCACCGCTTCCTCTTGTGCATGTTGACACAAAATGGAAGTTTCATGAAATGATAGAGTTTCGTGACCAACGTGCCAAAGAGGTTGGGATGGAACTCATAGTCTATAGCAATCCAAAAGGCGAAGAGATGGGTATCTCCCCTTTTGTTCACGGTTCAGCACTCCATACTGATATCATGAAAACAGAGGGACTTAAGCAGATGCTTGATATCTATAAGTTTGATGCGGTATTTGGCGGTGCAAGAAGAGATGAGGAAAAATCCCGTGCAAAAGAGCGTATCTACTCTTTTCGTGATGAAAATCACAGATGGGATCCAAAAAGTCAACGTCCTGAACTTTGGAATGTCTATAACGGCAGACATAAAAAAGGCGAGAGTATAAGAGTTTTCCCTCTTAGCAACTGGACAGAGCTTGACATATGGCAATACATCTATCTTGAAAGTATCTCTATTCCAGACCTCTATTTTGCAAAAAAACGCCCAGTAGTAAAATATATGGGAACGAAAATATTGGTGGACGATGCACGTATGCTCGAAGAGTTGGCGGCTACTGCAAATGAGGAGATGGTACGTTTTCGTACACTTGGGTGTTACCCTCTAACGGGAGCGGTAAACTCAGAGGCAACAACTTTACCAGAGATTATCCAAGAGATGCTTATTTGCACAACAAGTGAGAGACAAGGTCGTCTCATAGACAGTGACGGTGATGCAAGTATGGAGAAGAAAAAACAAGAGGGGTATTTTTAATGGCACATCAATCAGACTTAATAGCAGAAAATATTGAGCAATATCTAAAAGAGCATGAGAATAAAGAGATTTTACGCTTTATCACATGCGGAAGCGTTGATGACGGAAAAAGCACCCTAATCGGTCGTTTGCTTTATGACTCTAAGATGATTTTTGAAGACCAGCTTAGTGCCATAGAAAAAGACAGTAAAAAAAGCGGTACAACAGGCGATAAGATAGACCTTGCACTTTTGGTGGATGGTTTAGCAAGTGAGCGTGAGCAGGGGATTACAATAGATGTTGCGTATAGATTTTTTTCTACAGACAAGAGAAAGTTTATCATAGCCGACACCCCAGGACATGAGCAATATACTCGCAACATGGCAACAGGTGCAAGTACAGCTGATGTTGCTATTATTCTTATAGATGCGAGACAAGGTGTTCTTACACAGACAAAAAGACACTCTTATATCGCCTCGCTTTTAGGGATAAAAAATATCATAGTAGCTATTAACAAGATGGATTTGGTCGGTTTTTCTGAAGAACGCTTTGAAGAGATAAAAAAAGAGTATCAAAAAGTGATACCAAATCTCGCACATGCCAAAGACCTTGATTTTACCTATATACCGTTGTCGGCTCTTGATGGGGATAACATAGTCTCAAATTCAGACAAATGTACATGGTACAAAGAGAAGCCACTTATGGAACTTCTCGACACTATAGTGATAAATAAAAAAGAAAACACTCATTTTAGATTGCCTGTACAGTATGTAAATCGCCCTCATCTTAACTTTCGTGGTTTTTGTGGAACGATAGCAAGCGGTACGATTAGAGTTGGAGATGCCATTACAGTGCTTCCTTCTCGCAAGACTAGCCGTGTCAAATCTATCGTCACTACAGATATAAAAGAGCTTAGACCTCGCACGAAAGATGAGAGTGCTGAGGGTATAGAGATGGCTTTCGCTCCTATGGCAACAACGCTTACATTGGAAGATGAGATAGATATCTCACGTGGAGACATGATAGTAAAAAGTGATGATATTCCTGAAGTTTCAAACAGTTTGAGCGTCATGGTTGTTTGGATGCATGAAACACCGATGCAACTTGGTCAAAACTACATTATCAAGCGTGCTACATCGGTTATGAATGGTACATTTAAATCTGTAGAGTACAAAAAAGATGCCAACACTTTTGAAGAGAAAAATGCAGCTCAGCTTGAACTAAACGACATAGCAAAATGTACACTCTCTCTTGATAGGATGATAGCGGTTGACGCATACTCTCAAAATCGTTATACAGGGAGCTTTATCATCATAGACAGATACACAAACAACACTGTTGGTGCTGGTATGATAGAGTCCTCTGTACTCAACACATCTATGAATTATGCGGATGCGCAAAAAGAGTATAACAGTGCTGAAAAAGCTTTAAATGAGTATGTGAGAACATACTTTCCAGAGTGGGGATGTAAAAAAATCTAATGTATAAAGATACAAATAAACGTTCAGTATTAAAAGGTCTAAGTTGGCGTGTTTTTGCTACAACGACTACTGTTATCATCGTATATATCTTTTTTGGAAGACTTGACCTTGCCATAGCGGCAGGGATCATGGAAACATTTTCTAAAGTGGCACTTTATTGGGCGCATGAGAGAATATGGATGAAGATAAAGTGGGGCAGAAAAAAGATAGAACCATTTAATCTTTGGTTCACAGGTCTGCCTCTTAGCGGAAAAAGCACCATTGCGGATGCTGTTTTTGAAGAGTTGGCAAAACTTGACATTCCTTTAGAGAGACTTGATTCTAAAGATATTCGTGATGTTATTCCAGATGTTGGTTTTAGCAGAGAAGATAGAAATCGTCACATGCACCGCATAGGACACCTTATAAAAACACTCCAAAACAACTCAGTTTCGACCGTTGCATCTTTTGTCTCTCCATACAAAGAGTCACGCAAAGCTATTCGTGAAATGGTAAAAAACAATATCGTTGTTTATGTAAAAGCGGATATAGAAACTTGTAAGGCAAGAGATTATAAAGGTGTTTATGAAAAAGCTCTTAAGGGCGAGATAAAAAACTTCTCAGGCATCAATGATATCTATGAAGAGCCAAAACAGGCTGAAATAGTAATAGATACAGATAAAACATCTGTAGAAGAAGCAGTGGCAATCATCATCAAATACATCAAAAAGAATTATGTAAAATGAGTGAAAATATAGTTTGGCATGCGCATGAAGTAAGTAAAAAAGAGCGCAGTATGCTCAAAGCGCAGAAGCCTTGTGTGTTGTGGTTTACTGGTCTTAGCGGAAGCGGCAAGTCAACTATAGCAAATGCGGTAGAGAGCAAGCTCTTAGAGTTGAAAAAACACACTTACCTTTTAGATGGCGACAATATTCGCATGGGGCTAAACAAAGGGCTTGGTTTTTCAGATGAAGAGCGAGTTGAAAATATTCGCCGTATAGGCGAAGTTGCGAAGCTTTTTGTTGACAGCGGCAGCATCGTTTTGAGCGCATTTATCTCCCCTTTTATCTCAGATAGAGTGCAGGTAAGAGGGCTTGTGCAGAGTGATGAGTTTATAGAGATTTTTATAGATGCACCGTTAGAAGTTTGTGAAGAGCGTGACCCAAAAGGACTTTACAAAAAAGCACGAAAAGGTGAAATAGCAAATTTTACAGGCATAAGTTCGCCATATGAAGCTCCAGAAAATGCAGAAATTGTTATAAAAAACAGCGGTATAAGCGTTGGAGATGCGGCAGATATGGTTATCAAATATTTACAAGAAAAGGGTTATTTAGATGCTTGAGACGATAGATATTGAAGAGATAAAAAAGATTGCATTAAAAGCAGGCGAAGCCGTGATGCAGATATATAGAAAAGATTTTTCCATTGATTATAAAGATGACAAATCTCCGCTGACAGAAGCAGATTTGAAATCTAATGAAATTATATGCTCAAACCTCCAAAGTCTCTATCCAAATATCCCTATTATGTCAGAAGAAAATAAGCAAACAGATTATGAGATAAGAAGAAATTGGGAGTATTATTGGTGTATAGACCCAATAGACGGAACAAAAGAGTTTATCAAAAAAAATGATGAATTTACAGTAAATATAGCACTTGTTCACAAAGATGCTCCTGTTTTAGGCGTAGTTTATGCTCCAGCTATTGCTGAGATGTATAGTGCAAAACAAGGAGAGGGAGCTTTTTTAAATAACCAAAAACTGCCACTCTCTGCAAATGAGAAGAAGCAGGAGTATATGAAAGTTGTTGCTTCAAAATCACATCTTTCACAAGAGACCCAAGAGTTTATAGATGCGTTGGATACCAAGCATGTAGAGCAGGTCTCTAAGGGGAGTTCTTTAAAGCTCTGCATGGTAGCATCAGGTGAAGCAGATATCTACCCTAGACTTGGACCAACTATGGAGTGGGATACAGCCGCAGCGGATGCGGTTGTCAGAGAAGCAGGGAAAATGACATATCTGTTTGAAGATGAAACACCAATGGTGTATAATAAAGAAAATTTACTAAACCCTTGGTTTATAGTTAAATAATTGGAGGAGATGAGAGATGAAAGGCATAATTTTAGCAGGCGGAAGCGGCACGAGACTTTATCCTATTACAAAGGGTGTTTCTAAACAACTCGTCCCGATTTATGACAAGCCTATGATTTACTATCCGTTATCAGTCCTAATGCTTGCTGGTATCAAAGAGGTTCTTATTATTACAACGCCTCAAGATCAGCAAAGCTTTATCAATCTTTTGGGTGACGGTACTCATCTTGGGATGCGCTTTGAGTATATTGTGCAGCCATCACCTGACGGACTTGCACAGGCTTTTATCTTAGGAGAAGAGTTTTTGGATGGAGATGATGCTTGTCTGATACTTGGGGACAATATTTTTTATGGTCACAATCTGGTAAAAATCCTTGCAAAGGGTATAAAAAATGCTCAGGAAAAGAACAAGGCAACGGTGTTTGGTTACTATGTGACAGACCCGCAGAGATATGGTGTTGCTGAATTTGATGAAAATCTAAATGTTATAAGCATAGAAGAAAAACCAAAAAATCCAAAAAGCAACTATGCAGTGGTTGGACTTTACTTCTATCCAAAAGATGTTGTTGCAAAGGCAAAACTTGTAGAACCATCCCATAGAGGCGAGCTTGAAATCACAACGTTAAATCAAGACTATCTTCAAGAGCAGAGACTTAAAGTAAAACTAATGGGCAGGGGTTATGCGTGGCTTGATACTGGCACTCATGAGTCATTGCTTGAAGCTAGTACATTTATACAAACTATTGAGCATAGACAGGGGCTTAAAGTTGCTTGTCTTGAAGAGATAGCCTATGAGATGGGGTATATCAGTAAAGAGAAACTTTTAGAACTTGCAGAACCTTTAAGTAAGAACGGTTATGGTCAGTATTTGATAAGAAGAGCGCATGAGGGAGGTGTTGTAAAATGACTTTTACAAGAACCGAAATTCCTGATGTAGTCATTATTGATCCAAAAGTGCATGGCGATGAGCGTGGCTATTTTGTAGAAACGTTTAGAGCCGATAAACTAGAGGATTTTTTAGGCTATAAGATAAATTTTTGTCAAGATAACGAATCAAAGTCAAGTTACGGTGTTTTAAGAGGTCTTCACTACCAGCTTCCCCCGTTTGCTCAAACAAAACTTGTCAGAGTGATTGAAGGAAGTGTTTTGGATGTGGCTGTCGATATAAGAAAAGGCTCTCCTACATTTGGTCAACATGTGGCAGTGGAGTTAAGCGGCGAAAACAAGAGACAGTTGCTTATTCCACGAGGTTTTGCACATGGATTTTTAGTGTTGAGTGAGACTTGCACGTTTGCATATAAAGTAGATAACTACTATAGTATGGAATGTGACAGAGGGATTGCTTTTGATGATGCAGATTTGAAGATTGATTGGCGTATAGCACATGAGGAACTTAACCTCTCCAACAAAGACAGAGTGCAACCAAAGTTTTCTCAAACCAAAGATTTGTTTGAATATGGAGTAGATTATTATCATACCCCAAGAGTACTTCCTCTCCAAGGTTCACAGCGTGCTTAATATCTTAGTAACTGGCTCAAATGGTCAACTCGGAAGCGAGATAAGAGAACTCTCATCCGAGTTTGAATACAACTTTTTCTTCACTCAAAGAGATTCGCTTGACATGTCAAAACTGGATGAATTGCAAGAGTATGTAGAGCAAAACAAGATAGACGTTATCGTAAATTGTGCCGCCTATACGGCGGTTGACAAAGCTGAATCGGACGAAGAAGCGGCGGATATTGTTAACCATTTGGCAGTTCAAAAATTGGCGCAAATCTCAAAAGAGAACGATATCAAACTTATTCATATATCTACAGACTATGTGTTTGACGGTACAAATTTTAAACCGTATGTAGAAGAAGATACAACTAGTCCAAACGGCGTCTATGGTAAAACAAAACTAGATGGCGAAAAAGCTATGCTAGAGATAAATCCTCAAAACTCGATTATTATACGAACTTCATGGGTCTATAGCTCTTACGGTGCAAATTTTGTAAAAACCATGATTCGTTTGGGAAAAGAAAAAGAGAGTTTAGGCGTAATCTTTGACCAAGTAGGAACTCCTACTTATGCGAGAGATTTGGCAAAAGCTATTTTAGAGATTATCCCAAAGATAAAAAATCAAAATGTAGAGATTCATAACTATAGTAATGAGGGTGTTTTAAGCTGGTTTGATTTCGCCAAAGAGATTATGCGTATGGCAAAGCTTGAGTGCAAGGTAAATCCGATAGAGACAAAAGAGTACCCAACTCCAGCAAAGCGACCGCACTATAGTTTGTTAAATAAAGCAAAAATAAAAAAAGAGTTCGATATAGCTATCCCTTATTGGAAAGATAGCTTGGATGAGTGTTTAAAAAAATTAGGAGAGAGAAGATAATGAAAAGTATATTATTGACAGGAACGGCAGGGTTTATCGGTTCAAACTTTGTGCCATATTTTTTAGAAAAGTATGAGGAGTACAATCTCATAAATTTGGATTTGCTCACATATGCAGGAAATCTTCAAAACCTTAAAGAGTGCGAGGCAAACCCACGCTACAAGTTTATCAAAGGCGACATCTGCAATCGTGAGCTTGTAGAGTTTATCTTTAATGAGTATGACATCCACGGTGTGATTCACTTTGCGGCAGAGAGCCATGTGGATAACTCCATAAAAAACCCAGGAGTATTTGTGCAGACAAATGTGAACGGCACTTTTACTCTTATTGATGTAGCATATAAATCTTGGATGCAAAAGCCTTTTGTTTACAAAGAAGAGTATAAAAACTGCCGTTTCCACCATATAAGCACGGATGAGGTTTATGGGACACTCGGTGAAACAGGATTGTTTACAGAGGCAACTCCTTATGCTCCAAATTCGCCATATAGCGCATCTAAAGCTTCATCGGACATGATAGTCAGAGCCTATAATGAGACTTACGGAATGAACACCGTTATCACAAACTGCTCTAACAACTATGGACCAAAACAGCATGACGAGAAGCTTATACCGACTATCATAAGAAACGCTCTCAAAGGAAATCCGATTCCTATATATGGAGACGGCAAAAATATCCGTGATTGGCTCTATGTGCTTGACCACTGCAAAGGCATTGACATCGTTTACCACACAGGAAACAGTGGCGAGGTTTATAATGTCGGTGGAAGAAACGAGAGAACAAACCTTCAAATAGTAGATAGAATATGTACTATTTTAGACGAGAAAGTTCCAAAAGAGAAGAGCTACAAAGAGCTTATCACGTTTGTAGAAGATAGAGCAGGGCATGACAGACGCTATGCGATTGATGCTACAAAACTCGAAGATGAATTAGGGTGGAGGGCTGATGAAAACTTTGACACAGGAATTGTCAAAACAATAGACTGGTATCTGAAAAAATACAATATTTAATGCAAAATCCAACTGTTGCCGTATTGATTGCTACTTATAATGGGGAGCGGTTCTTAGAGGAGCAGTTGGATTCTATCCTTTCTCAAACCTACACAAACTTTAAAATATATCTCTCTGATGACGCCTCTAACGACTCAACAGCAGAGATTTTAAAACATTACAAAGCAAAATATCCGCAACAACTCTTTTACACCGTAAATCAAAAAAATATCGGATTTGTAAAAAATTTTGAAAAATTGATATCTCAATGCACAGAAGAGTATATCGCTCTTGCTGACCAAGATGACATCTGGCATGTCCAAAAACTAGAAAAAGAGATGACTGCGATAGTTGAATTAAAAAAAGAGCATGGAGATAGTCCGTTTTTGATAAACAGTGATTTGGAGATGATAGATGAAAGTAGAAATACTCTTCATCGCTCATATTTCAAATTTAGAAAGTATAAACTAAGAGATACAAAAGATGTAGGGCATATTTTGGGACCATGCGCCATTATGGGAAATACACTGCTTTTCAATCAAAAACTAAAAAATATAATCTTGCCGTTTCCAGATACTTTGGATGTTCATGACTACTGGATAGGGGTAAATTGTGAGTTGTTTGGAGTGAGAAAAACTCTTTTTGAGCCACTGGTTTTGTACAGGATTCATACTGCAAACAGCAGTAACAGTACAGAAAAATTTGAGAAAAAGAGCTTTTTTTCACTTTTAAAAAGAGTAGATAAACTGCCAAATATGCAGACAAACAGAAAACTTTTTTTGCCTCCACTGGTTGCCAAAGTGAGCAACAAAGAGGATTTGGAAGTTTTAAATGCTTATATTGATTATCTAAAATTTAGTAAAAATAGAATCAAAATCTATTTTTCTCTTCTAAAATACTCTCTTATAAAAAGAGATTTGCTTTTTAGAATCGGACTTTTTTTTAAAATCATATGGAAACGGTAGGGATAAAG
>JAOTSA010000142.1 GCA_030247515.1 Sulfurimonas sp.
GGATACAACAGAGATAAATCCTAAGACTATGGAATCTCTCAAACAAAAAAATCTCTACTTTTGTGGAGAAGTGCTTGATGTCGTGGGAAAAAGAGGCGGCTATAACTTTGCTTTTGCATGGGCGAGCGGGTATTTGGCGGCTAAAGATATAACTGCTAAATAACTATTTTTTAGTTATAATATGGTCATATTAACCAAAAAAGGCTAAATTATGACTAAAGTAAATCTTGCCGAAACAAAAGCCCATCTAAGCAAATATATAAATATGGCAGAGTTTGCAGGAGAAGAAATCGTCATTCAAAAGCACGGTCGCCCCGTTGCTGCTTTGATTAACATTGAACTCTATGAAAAGCTTAAGCTGATGGATTCATCTGCTAACAATGATAAACTTGTATATAAAAAATTAAACTATAAAGAACATATCATAAAACCTTCATATACTCTTGATGAAATGCTACAGTTAGTGGGCGATGAAGAAAAAGATGTAAAACCATTTTCCGACATTGATGATGTTGTGGCTTTTGCTAAAGAGCTTCGTAACAATGCGTGGAAGCGATAGTGGCACTCTTAATTGATACTTGTATAATCATAGATTATCTACGAGACAATAGTAAAATTGATTTATCAAAAGAGGAAATTTTGATAAATCCTGTTGTAGAACTTGAAATCTTGCAAGGTGTTAGAAATAAAAAAGAGCAAAAAGATGCACTCCGTCTTATGGAATCATTCAGGCATCTGGAGTATTCAACCGAGTGTTTCAGTTTGGCTAAAATACTGATACTCCGCTATTCACTTTCACATTCACTCAAACTCCCAGATGCCCTCATCGCCGCTTCGTGTTTGATTTATGATTTGCCGCTTTGGACATATAACACCAAAGATTTTGTTTATATTGAAGGGATGAAAATTTATCAACATAAAATATAATTTCAACCATTTTTAGCTACACTGCAAGCAAAATTTCGTAAAAAGGTTTACGCATGTCAACTACTCTCATTATTTTAGCCGTCTTGGCTCTCATGCTCATCTTGATGTACAACTCGCTTGTAGGCAAGAAAAATCAGGTTGAAAACATCTTTGCTAGTGTCGATACGGTGCTTAAAAAACGCTATGACCTCATCCCAAATCTTGTAGCAAGTGTGAGCAAATATATGGAGCATGAAAAATCGCTTCTTGAGGAGGTTACAAAGCTTCGTTCAGAGGCTACAAAGCCAAATATCAGCGATGCGCATAAGATAGCACTTGATGCAAAAGTAAGCTCGGCTCTTGGTTCTATCATGGTGGCGGTTGAGGCATATCCAGAACTCAAAGCCAATGAAAATGTGATGCACTTGCAACACACGCTTCATGAAGTAGAGGAGCAGATATCGGCGGCTAGACGCGCTTACAACCAAGCCGTGACGGACTACAATAACGCTATTGAGATGATTCCGACAAGTTTTATGGCGTCACTTATGCACTATGGAAGAAAGCAAGTGTTTGAAGTTGATGCAAGCGAGAGACAAAATGTCAACGTAAAAGAGCTTTTTAGCTAGGTTTGGCAGTGAAAAGCGTAAGTGAGTTAACAGACTTTTACTACAAAAACCTCTATCCGACGCTTGAAAAACTAGATAAAGATAGAAAAAATCTCAGCCATCGTATCATTATGGCTGGGGTCTTTCTTACAGTGATTGCGGGCGTTGCGGCATACTCGCTCAAAGGTTTTTATGAGTTTGTTCTCTTTGCTTACATCGCACTTGGGGGTATAGCTTACAAATTTTTAGTGCGTGACTATACGCAAGAGTTTAAGACAAGCGTTATCAAACCGCTTGTTGGTGCTATAGATGAAAATTTGCTTTACTCCTCCATATCGTACGTTTCAGAGTATCTTTTTGAACACTCAAAACTCTTCTCTTCCCCAGACAAACTAAGCGGCAATGACTTTGTAAAAGGTCAGATTGATGGTATCAACATACAGTTTTCAGACCTCCATGCCCAAAAGAAAAATCAAAATTCCAAAGGTAAAGATACATGGAGTACCATCTTTCAAGGACTTTTTATTGTTGCAGATTTTAACAAAAACTTTAGCGGTGAGACTATCGTTCTGCCTGATAGCGCACAAAGTACTTTTGGGGAACTTATCGGACATTGGCTACAATCAAATAATTCAGCAAGGGATGAACTTGTCAAGATGGATGACCCAGAGTTTGAAAAAGAGTTTGTGGTTTACTCAAATGACCAGATAGAAGCACGCTACATCCTCTCGCACGCACTTATGAAAAAACTGCTAGATTTTAAGCACAAATCAGCACATCCTGTATATATCTCTTTTGTGGGAGCGCATATCTATATGGCGATTAGCTATGATAAAGACCTCTTTGAACCATCTGTTTTTCGCTCACTTTTGGAGTACAAAGTGGCAATGGAGTATGTAAAAACGCTCCATTTAGCCATCGGCGTTGTGGAAGAACTCAAACTTAACCAAAAACTCTGGAGTAAAAGATGAGCGAGAAAGAGCTGTTTTTACAAAGTATCAAAGATTTTCTTACTCCAAAAATGCTTAAATTCTCTGTTTTACCTTTTCTTATTATGCTTGTGCTAATGTATATATTCTTTTTTACTATTGCAGGAATGGGCGTGGAGCAGCTTGGAGTGATGCAAGTAGAGAGTTCGCAGACAACTATCGAAAACGGAGTGCCACACATAGAGAGTTTAAATGCGCAACTTGAGGGTTCTTCCATCATCAAGTTTCTTATGAGCTACACCCTTACCTCATGGCTTGCAACTTTTCTTATCTACACCGTTGGAGGTTTTTTAACAATTTACCTCTCTGTTTTTATTGCGGTAATTGTGATAGGGTTTTTAACACCATTTGTTTTAAAAGAGCTGCAAAGAAGACACTATCAAGATATAGTGATGACAGGGTACTCAAACCCATTTGTAACCTTGTTTTTGACATTTCAGTGGCTTGCGGCGATGCTTTTACTCTTTTTGCTACTCATCCCCCTTTACTTTATCCCGCTTCTAAACATCATAGCACTCAACGCCCCTCTTTACTACTTTTTTCACAAAATGCTCACTTTTGATGTCGC